>JANYFO010000314.1 GCA_025362635.1 Gemmatimonadaceae bacterium
ACAACGTGGACGGAATGATGCGCGTGGACACGAGTGGGCGGTCGATAAATTCCCAGCGTGGCGAGTCGTGATTTTGATTGAATGCCCCGATGGGCGGCAGTACAATGCCCATCCGTAGCGCAAACGCCGGAGTAATCTGCAAATCGATCTGCGCTGTTTCGAGCGAAATTTCTTCGGTGCCATGTTCAAATTCGAGCTCGCTGAAGAAACGCAAACGTGGTCCCAACGGCGCATACAGAAAAATATTGAACCGTCGTAACTCCATTGAGAATCCGTCGGTCAATCCGTCTTCCACGACATAGTTCGTATTGCCTTCGACGTACCCGCCCACGCTGACCCGACTATTGGTGGCAATGAATGGTCGACTATAGATGCTGCCTTGCACCGTCGCGGTGTCACGGCTCGATCGCTGTGTCGAATCGCGTTGCGCGTGCAGCGTGTGCACAAACAGTGCGAGGCAAACGAGCATGCTGATCACGTGTCGCAACGGTTGCGCGCGTTGCTCGTTGCTGCTCATGAGCGACGTTCCCGCGCCACCGGCGCATCGAAATGAATAACAATGCGCGTGTCATCCGCTGTCACGCGATATTCAATAAGTGGTAGCTCGCTCGGACCGATGATCACGCGTCCGTCTGCCGCAAATTCACTGCCGTGGCATGGACACACAAAACGTTCACCAACCGATTCTACTTGGCAGCCGCGATGCATACAGCGCATGGATAGTGCGCTGAACTCATCGAGCGCGAGCACGCGCAGATAAATTGGTAATTCGCCGTCAGGCCCATCCACGAGCACACCTGGTGCAACGACATCGCGACGGTCAATGCGAATCTCCGCTCCGTCCCTCGACGATCGCGCATACCGCAATCCGGCGCACGATGCTAGCAGCGGGGATATCGCGCATACACCAATAGTGGTCGCACGCAGAAAGCCACGTCGATCAAGTTGCTCCGGTGTGACACCATGAATTTTGAACATTTACAATGACCTCAAATACGACAGCACACGTTCTTGCTGTTGCGGCGACAATGCGTTGAACGCCGCGCGACTTCGTGATCCTTCACCGCCGTGGAAGCTTATGGCTTCCTGCAGCGTGCGTGCGCGGCCATCGTGCAGAAAAAATGATGTACCGCCTTGCGCGCGCTCCGCGATGCCAATGCCCCACAGTGGTGCCGTGCGCCACTCGGGGGACGTCGCATTGCCCTCCGTGTACCCGTCATCAAGCTCTGCACCCATGTCGTGGAGGAGCAAGTCGGTGAAGGGATGGAACTCGACATTATTGAGCGGCGCCAACGACGAGCGCCCCGTGCGCAACGTTGGCGTATGGCATGACGCGCACCCGATGTCGCGAAACGAGCGCTCGCCAGCGATGACATCACCACCGGCAACATTGCGTCGTGGCGGCGCGCGCAGCGTGCGCAGGTAGAACACCACGGCGTCCACCACACTGCTTGCAGCTTCGGGATCAGGAATGGCATCGGCAATTTGCCCGCCACCTTGCACTGCTGGCAGATCGTGCGGGAATAGCGTGGTCGTGACACCCATGTCCTGCAAGTACGCCACCGCAGTTTGGTGTGTCAGATCAATCGCGCGTGCCTTCTTTCCGAAACGTCCGATGTACTGATTGTCCACCAACGTGTAACGTGCGCGACGATCTGCGAGTGACAGTCGACCAACGGCGAGCACCGAGGCAATGAGATCACTCGGTGGGACGAGAGACACTCGTCCAGAAATTCCATCGTTGTTGCGATCATCTGGATCTGCGAGCGCGATGATGGTTGAATCCGGCACGGCATCCAGCAATCCAAGTCCCGACACCGGAGGCGCCATAAACTGCGCCGACACATGTGGCGTCGACGGCAAAAACTCGGCAACAAATCCCGCGATGGCTCGGCTTTGCAACTGCGGACCGCCCTCTGCTTCCAACGGATCGAAGCCTGCGGCGGTTGGACGTCCAAATCGTGTGATGTTGAACATTGGGTGACCGCGTCCGTCGGCCACATGGCACGACGCGCATGACGTTGCAACAAAGAGCGGGCCGAGTCCTGTGGCGGGCGTAAAGTGACGAGAAAATTCGCCATCGCCGATCGCGTGCGTGGCGAGTTGCGCGCCGTTCAATTCGTCGAGCGGGCCTTCCAGCGTGCTGTCTGGGTCGACAGCGCGGGGAAAGAGGAAATCGCCGCAGCCCGCGACGAGCAGCGTCGCCACGATGCTGATCGCCAGCAATCGGCGTGTGTGGGTCAGGTTACGCATTGTTTTGTTTTACGCCACGATTAAATAGTGTTTACGTTCTAAGATAATAATACATTAGCCTACACTAAATTATTGCGTCAAGGGGAGACCAGAGAGCGCCGCCCCCGTCAGCAGACGCCCATAGCCTATTCCGCAGTCGTCGGGTCGATGATCGTGGTGATTTCTGACACGCGGTCTGCCGGGAACCCGCCGAGACGCGCGTGCTCGCGTACCATGGCTTCGTTCGGCGCGCGATAGATGCAATGGATCTGGTCGGCGGTGACGTAGCTGTGCACCCACTGAATTTGTGGGCCGAGTTCGTTTAACACGCCGCAGGATGTTTGGGCGATGGCTTTAAGTTGCGCGGCTGATAGCGCACCCGCGCCGGGAATGTTGCGCTCGATCAAATACTGCGGCATGAGCAGCCTCTTAAAAAAATGTGGGTTTGGTGGCGTGACCGTTAATTGGGGCAGAAAATACAATCGTTTTTACCGTTCGTCGAGAATCGTACGTCGACGCAGCCCTAGTATTTGCAGAGGCCCGTGTACGTCTCGGGCCGCCGATCGCGAAAAAACTGCCACGTGTTTCGCACCTCGCGAATGATGTCGAGATCCAGATCAGCAATCACGAGTTCGTCTTGGTCGCGCGAAGCCTCGGCAAGAATTTTTCCTCGGGGATCGCAGAAATAACTCTGTCCATAGAATTCGCCGATATTCCACGGCAGCTCTCGTCCAACGCGGTTGATCGCGCCAACGAAATAGCCGTTCGCCACCGCGTGCGCGGGCTGCTCCAGCTTCCACAAATATTCAGAAAGTCCGGCCACGGTTGCTGACGGATTGAATACAATTTCCGCACCATTCAGTCCGAGTTCACGCGCGCCTTCCGGAAAGTGGCGGTCGTAGCAGATGTACACGCCGATCTTTGCGTATCGCGTTTGGAATACCGGATACCCGAGATTCCCCGGCTTGAAGTAGTACTTCTCCCAAAAACCTGGGGCGACTTGTGGAATATGATTTTTGCGATATTTGCCGAGATAGGTGCCGTCGGCATCGATGACGGCGGCGGTGTTGTAGTACACGCCGGTCGACTCGACTTCATACAACGGTACGATGATAACCATCTCATACTTCTTTGCTGTTTCTTGCATGAGGCGCGTGGTCGGCCCATCCGGAATCAGCTCCGTTGCGTCGTACCAACGCGGCGTTTGCTCCGCGCAAAAGTATGGGCCGGTAAAGATTTCCTGCATGCAAAGTATTTGCACGCCTTCCGCACCCGCCTCGTCGATAAGCTGCATGTGTTTCGCGATGTTGGCGTCGCGAATGTCGGAAATAGGCGCGTCGGTATTGAGCGCGTTGCTCGCCTGAATAAGGCCGCACTTTACGATGTTTGACATTGCATGCTCCGGGAAAGGGCGATTATCTGCGGCGACGCATCAGCGCGATATAGATCGTGAAGCTCAGCGCAAACGTGACAAACCACGCGTACTGATACAGGTGATCGAGGAACGAAGGATTGGCCACGTTGCCGCCCGGTGTGACAGCGGCGTGCAAAAATCCCGGGACGACGGGCAGCACCGCAAGAACGAGCGCAATCATTGCCGCTGGATTCCACCCGCGGCGATATGTGTACAGACCATGCACGCGAAACAGGTCTGGCAATGACAGCTGTTGACGGCGGATGTACCAATAGTCGGCGATGAGAATGCCGCCCAGCGCGCCCATCAAACTTGAATAACCAATGAGCCACGTGAAGATGTATGCGCCCGCGTCGGAATACAGTTTCCATGGCATCATGAGAATGCCAACAACGGCTGTAATGAGGCCGCCAGTGACATAACTGATTTTGCGCGGATTCAGATTTGAGAAATCGTTTGACGGTGACACAACATTCGCGGCCATGTTCGTGTGTAATTGCGCGGCCAACACGACAAGCGCGGCGAAGATGATGACGGCAGTGCCGCCAATTTTTGTAACGAGTACCACCGGATCCCACTCGGGCTTTCCAAAAATCACGATGGTAGCGCTGGTGACCGCCACACCGATAAACGCGAATGCCGTCATCGTTGTGGGCAAACCCAACGCCTGACCCAGCATCTGAGACTTTTGGCTGCGCGCGTAACGCGTAAAATCGGGAATGTTGAGACTCAGCGTGGCCCAATAGCCCACTGCGGCTGTGAGGGCTGGGGGAAAGACGACCCAGAACGGTTTCGCATCTGCACCCTGCAGCCGTGACGACTCAGCGAGAATATGACCGAGCCCACCACCGTTTTTTATGCCCCACACAAGGAGTATCGTGCTGCCGGTGATCAGCACTGGCGCTGCAGCGCTGCCGAGGTGCTTGATGCGTTCAATGCCACCGACAATGATTGCGACTTGGAGAAGCCAGAAGAGGGCGAAGGCGATTGCAATACCGCCGGGCACTGCGGTCCATCCGGGCCATGCCGCTGTGAACAGCGTATTGAGTGCGAGTGCAGCGATCCATGTTTGAATACCAAACCAGCCGCAGGCAACAATGGCACGCAAAATTGCGGGCACGTTTGCACCTGTGGTTCCAAACGCTGCGCGGCACAATACGGGAAAAGAAATACCGTACTTTGTGCCGGCGTGTGCGTTTAAAATCATCGGGATCAGCACGATCGTGTTGCCGAGCAAGATGGTGACCATGGCCTGCCACCAGGTCATGCCTTGGGTCATCATCCCCGATGCCAGCGTGTACGTGGTGATGACCACGCTCATCCCAATCCACAGTGCGGCAATGTTGTACGTGGACCACGTACGTCGGGACGGGGGTGTGGGCGCCAAATCTAGATTCCACAGTGGACTCCCAGACAAGTCTTCGTTTGTGGTCACGAACTCCTGCGCATCCGCATCGACGGTTGTCACGCGGGCGCGCTCGCATGCGGTGCTACGCCGAGTCCCGCCGTTGTGCGCGGCAACCAACGCCCGCGTCCTGCGCGCCCCACCACTTTGTAATCATCGACAATGATGTCGCCGCGCGACAATGTGGTGCGCGCAAAGCCGGCAAGCTCCCATCCTTCATACGGCGACCAGTCGGCGTTTGTCTCCATGTCGGCCGGACGTACTGTGCGAGTGGCCGTTGGATGAATGATGACAAGATCGGCATCCGCGCCGATCTGAATAGCGCCTTTGCGAGGCGCGAGACCCATGATGCGCGCAGGATTGGTGCTGAGGTTCATACACATCTGCTCAAGCGAAATTTTCTCTTGCAAGACCCCTTTGGTGTACGTCAACGGCATCAGTGTTTCGAGCCCCGGCATCCCCATCGGAATTTTTGTCCAGTCGCCCTCCCACATGGCCTTTTGCTCGCGCGTGAACGTGCAGGTATCAGTAGAGATCACGGACACCTCGCCGCTGTTTAATCCGCGCCACAGTCGTTCAGAATCGGCCGGCTTCTTGAGTTGCGGGCAACAGGCAAACAGATGTCCGTCGTCGCGCGCAAACACGGAATCGTCAAGCACGAGGTACTGAACGCACGTCTCCGCCAGCACTGGCACATCGCGCGCTTGAGCAGCGCGAATGATGTCGGCGCCCTTTGCCGTCGACATGTGTACGATGTATAACTGGCCCTTGGTTGCGGCACACCATTGCACGACGCGCTGAATTGCTTCTGCCTCTACGAAGTTTGGACGCGTGATGGCATGGAGCATGGCCCCGTGCGCTTTCATGAGGGCCGGCGTGTGATGCCGCGCGATAAGTTCGTCCAACACGCGCGATGATTCTGCATGGACGAGCAGCATCGCGCCGTATTCACGCATTTTCTCCAAGGTGCCAAAGAGCGCGCGATCGTCGGATTGCCACCCTTCCGACTCGTAAATCATGAACTCTTTGAAGGTCGTAAAACCGCGTTCTACCATGCCGGCAATTTGGTCCTTATGCTCATCGTACCGCGTAATGCAGATGTGAAAGGTATAGTCAATGAGCGACTTGCCTTCGGCCTTCTTCATCCAAGTGTCGGCGGCCTCGCTGAGTGAACCGGTCGTCGAAGGAATTGCAAAATCGATGACGGTCGTTACGCCACCGCGCGCGCCCGCGCGCGTACCACTCACGTAATCGTCAGATGAGACGGTGCCGCAGAACGGCAACTCAAGATGTACATGAACATCGAGCACACCGGGAATCACGTGGTGGCCACGTGCGTCGGTGATCGTTGCACCAGCGGCCTCGAGATCTACGCCCAACGCCGTAATCTTTTCACCGCGAATGCCTATGTCACCAGTAAAGCTGCCGCCTGGCGTGACCACATTGCCGCCGCGAATGATGCGATCAAAATGCATCTTAGCTCCGTGCAATCTGGCCGAACGCGATATCGAGCGCGTCAAGCGCGTAGTCGACATCTGCGGCGGTGATGCACATTGGCGGTTTAATGCGCAGCACGTTGCCATCGATTCCACCCTTGCCCACCAGCACACTCATCTCGCGAAGCGCCTCCATGATATCCAGGGCTTCTTGCTTTGCCGGAGTTTTATCCGCGCGACTGCGCACCAGTTCCATCCCGAGCATCAGTCCCTTTCCGCGCACATCGCCGATAAGCGCATGCGAGCGCTGCAACTTCTCTAATCCACTTTTAAATCGCGCGCCGAGCACGCGACAGTTTTCTTGCAGGCCATCCTCATCAATGATGTCGAGCACCGCAAGGCCCGCAGCCATGGACACCGGATTGTTGGCGTACGTGTTGAAGTGAATGCGTTGTGTGAGCGACTTTGCGATGTCCATGCGTGTGGTGACGGCACCAATTGGCACGCCGTTGCCCAGTCCCTTTGCCATAGTCACGAAGTCAGGCACGACATCCCAATGCTGGAAGCCCCAATAGTGATCGCCGGTGCGTCCGAAACCTGTTTGCACTTCGTCGGCAATGCACAACCCACCGTACTCGCGCACAATGGCATACACTTCCTTGAGATAGTTAGGCGCGCCATACGTCACGCCACCAACGCCCTGCATTGGTTCGGCTAAAAATGCGGCGATCTTGCCTGGTGTCGAGAAGCGAATGAGATCGCGAATATCTGCGGCAGACATCGACGCAATTTCTTCCGGTGTTCCTTGAAACGGACTGCGATATGGATCGGGGTTAATGGCGTGATGCACGCGACCATCACCGGTCAATGGAAACTTCCATGTACTGTGCGACGTGAGTCCCATCGCGCTGGGGCTGCCACCGTGATACGCATTGCGTAACGCAATGACATCGTGATTCTGGGTGTACAGACGCGCCATTTGCACCGCGAGATCGTTCGCTTCACTGCCTGTGTTGGTGAAGTACGTAACGTCGAGCCCTGGCGGCATTTTCGACGCTAATTTTTTCGCCAGCAGGGGAAAATTTGGATGCATATAAATTGTTGTGGCATGTTGCAGCGTTGATACCTGCTGCGTCACGCGCTCAACAAACCGTGGGTGACAGTGTCCCACTGACACCGTCACGATACCAGCAAGCAAGTCGAGATACCGTTTCCCTGTCTCGTCATACAGGTATTGCATGTGCCCCTCAACGATGAGGAGCGGCTCTCGATAAATCGTATACACGGCGGGATTCGTGTATTGCTTGCGCATCGCGATGAGCGCGTCGCGCGGCGGTCCGTCGTACGCGCGCGGCACATGATCCGTTGCTGGTAGCTCCAATTGTGACGCAATGCTCGTCATGATACGGTCTCCGCGCGTTCGGGCGCTGCATAACCTTCGACGTGTTCATAACCACCTTCGTACTCGCTCTCGCTCGGTCGCCGGATTTGTGATTGCAGCACGACGCGATCACGTCGAATGCCGCGAAAATCTTCGACGGAGGTCCAACCCTTATCCGCATTCCGCTCCAGGAACGCGTCGAGTCCCGCGTTCAGTCGCTGAATCACGTGCGGACCGATTGCCGCATCGAGCATGGCCGCGGTGCACACTTGCACGGTGCCCGCTCCCAATAAGAAATACGAGAGTGCCTGCGCAAAGTCGGACACACCGCCGATGCCGGAAAACGCCTTCTCCGGAAACGCCTGCGTCATCTTTGCCATGTTGGCCAACGCCATTGGTAAAATCGCCGGACCGCCAAGTCCGCCACTCGATACCAGGCCGTCCACGTTGATTTCAAATTCGAGCGTTTCGGGATCGATCAGCGGCAACGAAGGGAACGTGTTCGACGACACGATCGCGTCAGCGCCGCCGCGGAAGCATGCCGCTGCTTCAACGACAATGTCGCGCGTGGCCGGCGTCAATTTGGTCCACACGGGAATCGTCGCCACTTCCTTCACCGCCTCCGTGACCACCGAGCAGAGCCCTTCATCCTTACCGATGTTGGAGCCCATGTCTTTGCGGTCCATGTGCGGACAGGAAAAGTTGCACTCAATTCCGTCAGCGCCGTTTTCCTGCACCGCCTGCGCGAGCAATTGCCAGTTGCGAAGTTCTTTGTCGCTACCGGATCCCGCCATGATGGACGCAATGAGCACCTTGGTGGGATGCGCCGCTTTGATGCGTTGAATGCGCAAAATCCACCAGTCAATCGCCTTGTCAGAAATGAGCTCCCAATTCCATGACGAATGCAGAGCCGCGCCTGGTCGTTTCTTCATCGAGACGGCAGCATCGTCAGCGCCGGTACGCATGAATTTTGCCTTCGCACCGACCACGTTCACCACGGGATGCAGTCCAATAGTTTTTGTAACAACGCCACCCCATCCCGCATCAAACGCGCGCAGAATGTTGTTCTCAGACTCCGTCGGCGGAGCGGAAGAAAGCAGGAAGGGGTTTTCGAATCGAATCCCCGAAAAGGTCACACCGCGATTTGACATACACACCTCTGATCGTTGAGAGCCCAGGACAGTCTCTGCTCGGATTGCAACGCCGCTACGACATCCAATTCACGCCGGCCTCGCGATTCCACTTCGTCGTCATTTTTTTTGCTTGTGTCCAAAACTCAATGGAACCGCGGCCGGTAATGTCGCCGACGCCAAACTTCGAATCATTCCATCCGCCAAACGAGAACGGTTCGCGCGGCACCGGCACACCAACGTTGACACCAACCATGCCCGCGCTTGCCCGCTCCATGACAAAACGCGCAACGCTCCCGCTTTCCGTAAATACCGACGCGGCATTGCCGTATGGCGACGCGTTTTCAACGGCGAGCGCCTGCTCCACATTTTCGGTGCGAACAATGGCGAGCACCGGCCCAAACACCTCTTCCTGCGCGATGGCCATATCGGGCGTCACGTGGTCGATAATGGTGGGCCCGAAATAGTAGCCGCGTTCGCGCCCCGACACGGTGGTCCGACGTCCGTCCACCAGCACGGTCGCGCCAGCGGCTTCCGCCTCGTCGATATATCGCGTGATGCGTTCCATCGCCGCCGCCGATATCACCGGACCAACATCGCGTCCGGGCACCATCGCGCGGGCGTGGTCCACCATGCGAGCAACGATGTGATCGGTGTCAGCAACCGCGACCATCACGGATGCGGCCATGCACCGCTGTCCGGCACATCCGGACATGGATGCGACCGCATTGCTGGCGGTCATTTCGCGGTCCGCATCGGGCATCACGATGAGATGATTTTTCGCGCCGCCGAGTGCGAGGCAACGTTTCAGACTAGCCGTTGCGCGGCGATAGACGACCTTGGCAATTTTCGTCGAGCCCACAAAACTGAGGGCACCAATACCCGGGTGATCACACAGCGCTTCGACCGCTTCGCGTCCGCCGTGCACGATCTGCAACACGCCGGCCGGCAATCCCGCTTCTGCGAGCAACTCGGCAATCCGTCGCGCGCTTAGCGGCACAAGTTCGGACGGTTTCAAAATGAGGCAATTGCCAAGCGCGATTGCGTTTGGAATTGACCAATTCGGTACCATGTTCGGAAAATTGAATGGCGTAATGGACGCCACGACTCCCACGGGGAAACGCTCCACGCGGCACTCGACGCCGCGACTCACTTCAAGCACTTCACCCGGCGTGATTTGCGGCAATGAGCACGCAAACTCCGTGAGCTCGGCCGACTTCAAGACCTCGGCGCGCGCTTCGCCCGCGATCTTACCATTCTCCTCACTAATGAGCGCCGCGAGTTCGTTCACGTGTTGCTCAAGCAATGCCTTATACCGATAAAAGACCTGCACGCGATCTTTTATTGGCGTGGTTGACCACGCGGGAAAGGCCGCGCGCGCAGAGCGAACGGCAGCGTCAACTTCGCGCGCGGTCGACATTGGCACGCGCGAGATCGGCTCACCGCTGCTCGGATCGTAAACGTCGGTCATCGGTACGTCGGGAGCAACGAAAGTGCCGCCGAGATAATTCTGCACATCTGGATATCTCATTTGGCCAACATGCGTCTGACGCCGAAGCCTGGTAAGAGGGAAGCGGGCGACGCGACGATGGCTGGTCAGCACTTGTGCAATGGTATGCGTAAAAAGGAGTGCATACTGTCGACGATTTGGGGTACTATCGCGTGTGATCGCTGCGTCATGGTGATCCGCGACACGGTATCAGCGACTTAGTCTGCAATTTGCCGCAAATTGCCACCCACCCAACCCGATCAGGAGTATGTCGTGAGCATAAATCGTCTCCGTTCCACCGCCGTTGCAGTGGCCGCCATCGCGGTTGTCGTAACTGCCGCAACCAATGCGAGCGCACGCACGTTGCCGAGCCGCACGGCACCACCTCGTGCCGCGAAGACGTGGGAAGTCAAAATGATTACGCAGGACGGCAAGCAGCTGTTTGAGCCCGCCGAGCTCACTATTCAGGCCGGTGACACAGTGAAGTGGCTCGCCGTGAGTGGTAGCCACAACGTCGGATTCTGGGCGGACAGTGTGCCAGCTGGCGCGGTGGAGCTGTTACGCAAAGCCATGCCCGACACGATTGCACCGCTGTTGGGCGTGCGCAAACCTATCAAGGGCGACTCGTACGTCGTGGTGTTCTCAGGGATGCCAAAAGGATTATACAAGTATTATTGCAAGCCTCATCTCAATAAGATGATGGTGGCGCAGCTCACGATTAAGTAATCTCCACGCGCAGAGCCTCGTTGCACGACTCACTTCACTGGTCGCATGGACGAACACGGACACGCCCCGCCGCAACCTGACCGCCGCAGCTACTTAACGAAAGTGGCGGCGATTGCGGTGGGTGGACTGATCGCCGTCGTGGCGCCCGTCGCCGGATTTTTCACATTTCTCGATCCGCTGCGCCGAAAATCTGATGCGCGAGGTATGGTGCGTGTCAGTTCGCTTGGCGCGCTGCCAAAAAACGGTGAGCCGCGCAAGTTGCCGGTGTTGGATGTGCTCGTCGATGCATGGAACCGCACGCCGGATGTCCCAATCGGCGCCGTGTACGTGCAAAAAACCGGACCACGCACCGTCCGGGTACTGAACGCAGTCTGTCCGCACCTTGGCTGTTCGGTGGGCTACAGCGCAGCCAAGAGCGGATACTTCTGCCCGTGTCATCAAAGCAGTTTTTCGTTGGACGGAAAAATTCTTGATCCAAAAAGTCCGAGTCCTCGCGCGATGGACGAACTCGAAGCGGAAGTACGTGCGAACGGTGAAGTCTGGGTGAAATTCCAGAACTTCCGCAAAGGATCATCCGACAAGATTCCGGTTTGATGAAAGACGGGCCTAATTGGCTGGATCAACGCACGGGTTACAAGGCGTTGGTGCAGGACACGCTGTTCGAAAACGTGCCTGGTGGTGCGCGGTGGCGTTACGTATGGGGCAGCACGCTGGTGTTCTTTTTCTCCGTGCAAGTCATCACGGGGATTTTTCTGTGGATGGGCTATAGCCCTAGTTCGCAGACGGCGTGGGAAAGCGTCTACTTCATTCAGAATCAAATGTGGGGCGGCTGGTTTTTGCGCGGCCTCCATCATTTTGTCGCGCAAGCGATGACGATTCTGCTCGTGCTGCATCTCATGCAAGTCGTGATTGATGGCGCATACAAAGCGCCGCGCGAAGTGAATTTCTGGTCCGGTGTTGTGCTGCTGTTGCTCACCCTCGCGCTGTCGCTCACGGGTTATCTGTTGCCGTGGGATCAAAACGGATATTGGGCGACAACGGTCTCCACAAACATTGTGGGCATCAACCCCGGCGTTGGGCACGCGCTGCAAACCGTCATTGTCGGCGGCAGTAATTACGGACATCAAACACTGACACGATTTTTCGCGCTGCATGCCGGAGTCATTCCAGGTGGCATCATCGCGTTTATTGTCGCGCACATTTATTTGTTTCGACGTCATGGCGTTACGCCGAAGGAACCGCGCACGCGTCCCGACGCGGCGTTCTGGCCAGATCAAATTCTTCGCGACGCCGTGGCATGTTTAGCCGTTCTGCTCGTCGTTGTATTCTTTATTTTCCGCTATCATGGCGCACCCCTCGGCGCGCCCGCCGATCCATCAGAGCAGTTCGCGGCCGCACGCCCCGAATGGTATTTCCTCTTTTTGTATCAGCTGCTGAAGTATTTCCCAGGGCGTACCGAGTTTATCGGCGCCATTGTGCTGCCAACGCTGCTGCTGCTCGTGCTTGTCGCAATACCGTATTTCGGAAAATGGAAACTTGGCCATCGGTTTAACGTCGGCTTCCTGTCGGTGATGCTGTTTGGTGTCGCGCTGCTCACGTGGGTCGCGATCTCTGCCGATAAGCACGATCCCGACTACCTCGTTGCCGCTGAAGGCGCAGAACGCGACGCGTCGCGCGCCGTTGTCCTGGCGAACGAAGGCATTCCGGTGACTGGCGCAATGACGTTGATGCGCGATGATGCACTGACACAAGGACCGCGGATTTTTTCACGCAACTGCGCCTCCTGTCATCGCTACGACGGACACGACGGACTCGGCAACGCACTTCCGAAGGACTCTATTTCCGCGTCCGATCTGAAAGACTTCGGCAGCCGTGCATGGTTAGCGCGCTACTTCGATCCGAAAGAGATTGCCGGTCCGCGTCATTGGGGTGGTACGGCGCTCAAGGACGGCGACATGGTGGCGTGGGTGATGAACCACATCCCGTCAGCAACCGTTGCGCAAAAAGAAGACATTCAACACATGCTCATTGCGCTCTCCGCCGAAGCGCAATTAAAGTTGCAGCGCGACATGGACAAGCGTGATACCGCATTGATTGCCGCTGGCACAGTTATGCTGCGCGACCAGAAAGGTTGTGCCGAATGCCACAGCTTTCATGACGCGGGCAAAGGTAGTCCGGATCTGACCGGGTACGGTTCGCGCGAATGGCTGCGCGCGTTCATTGCAGATCCTGCGCATGCGAGATTTTTTGGCGAGAACAACGATCGCATGCCGTCGTACATTCCGGAAAAGAGCTTGTCGGAAAAGGAAATTGGGTTAGTGGCGGACTGGTTGCGTGGTGAGTGGTTTGTGCCGGTGAAGAAGTAGCGACTGCAGCGCTGCGTGGTTCGCGACAGCAGCCGTACAGCAACTGCTGTTTCACGCGGAGGCGCGGAGAACGCGGAGTTAACAACGGAAACCACAACTACAATAGGACATTGTGGTTGTGGTTTCTGTATTTGCGTAATCCGGTCCGTATCCGTGACCTCCGCGCCTCCGCGTGAACCCGTTACTCCGGTTGCGGCGGCACCGTATCGCAATACGTAGAGCCTCTGCATGATCGCGGCGTAAATACTTCCGCTTCCAGCAGCCACGCGCCGTTGATGCGTCGCCATTTGGCCGTATAGGTACCGCGAATGACAACGCGACCATCCGGTTCGCTCCACCGCCCCACCCACGCGCCGGTTTCTTCAGCCATTTGCCACGGCGTGAACACGCGTACGGTGATTGGTGTCCGCACATAATTGACGTCCGCATGCGCCGCGAATTGTGCACGCCACTGTGCAGCCACGCCATCGCGGCCATTCGTGTGCGCGTTGCGCGAGCTCACACTGTGATATGACGATGAGGACAACGCGACCAGCGTCGCAGTGTCGCGCTGTGCGATGGCAACGTTCGAACGCTTGCGCGCCGCGCGCACGGCGGCCGCGGTAAGAGGCGCAGCAGACATGGATTGCGCGTAAACCGTGAATGGGTTGAATGCGATTGCGGCAAAGAGCACGCGTACAACGATGCGGCGATATCGACTAGAGCGCATGAGCGAGGTACCGTGTCTGAATGCTGATGAGATCAGCCAACATGCCGTACGCGGTAGTTGTTGGGTTGGGATCCCGCGAAATAACGGTGAGTCCACCGGGAAAAATATCGGCCTCGTAGTGCATCACCAGCGTAGACCCATGTACGATGCCGAGTGGTCCATCGGTAGCACACTGTATTGGTGCGACGCTGGCAGTGATCGCGCCGTTCGCGTCGCGAGCAATGTGGCCGACCAATCGATAGGGTCGCCGCTCCGCATGCGCCTGTCGCACCTGATGTTCGGTGAGCGCGCGAATACCCTCGCGCGCAACGTGCGACGGATGCAGCGCACTGCCGAACAACACGTTTGCTATCGCACACAGCTTGACCGCAGTGTCCCAGCCGTCTACATCGTACGTCGGATCGGCCTCTGCGATACCAAGCTGCTGCGCCTCCACGATACCAACGTCGAAGGTGAGACCGCGTTCGACGGCCTCAAGCACGACCGTTGCCGTGGACGTAAACACACCGCGTATCGCGCGCAGTCCAGCGAGCGGAAGACACTCGCGGGCGAGTGAGAAAACCGGCGCACCGTCCATGACGGCGGATTCGAAGCGATAGCACACGCCTCGGTCGGCGGCGAGATTCGTCAGTTCCCTATAGCCAAAAACCACCGGTCCTTTGTTCGCCGAAATGGCGTGTGCGCCATTTGTGAGAATTGTGCGGAGGTAGTCGAGCGCTGGCTGTCCAGTGTGCGGATCGAGTGCAATGGCCTCGAACACTACGTCGGCGCGGCTTTCGACAAGCCATTCGTTCACCGTTCGGCAATCGCGACCAACGGGGCGGGCGGGATCCAGTCCAACGGCCGCAGCGATCCAACCAATGCCGCGCGAGGCGACACCGGTGATGCAATACGTGATGCCGTACTCACGCGCGAGCGCAACCTGTTCGCGCGCCAGCAGCGCGTGTAACGCGCGGTTTACGTTGCCGAAGCCGAGAAAGGCAATGCGGACGGGATGCGAGAGTGCGTCGGTCATGAATCACGCGATACGCGACACGCGTGCGGCGCGCCGACGAGCGGCGACAAGAATGCCCACCCCTACAAGATTCATCACCACAATCACCGTTGAAATCTTGAGCGCAAACGTGGCAACGCTTTCCACCTTGATGATGGGAAACACGGACAACGTGAGATACAGCAGCGTCATACACAGTCCAGACGCTGACGCGACTTTGAGCCAGAGCGGTGGCTGCGGTGTCACGCCGCGCAAACCGAATAACGGAATGGCGAACATCACGACATAGGTGAGCGCGTAAAACATGCCGCTCGCGTTGAATAACAATTGAAATGCTTCCGCTTGGCCAACACCAACGTTGCTCAACACCGCGAGCACGAATGAGCTCACGCCAACCAGCATGATCGAATTTACCGGCGTCTGATATTTTTTGTGCAATCGACTGAACCACGCGGGCAACATGCTGTCCCATCCAGCCACCATCGGCAAACGCGTCACTGCCGTAAAGCTTACGCTTGATTGTGCGATGCGCATCGCCATAGTCATCACAATGGCAATCGTCACCAACGGGCCAGCAATGCCGAACGGTGCGAAGCCTGCACGCAACACCTGCGGCAGCGGTCCGACGAGATCGATATCGTTTGTTGGGATATACGCGACCACGGTGCTCGTGCCCAGCACAAACATGATCGCAATGATTGGCGCGGCAATGAGAACGGAACGTCCAACCGAACGCGCGGGCGCCTTGGTTTCTCCAGCGAGAATGGCGATGTACTCAAATCCGCCAAGCGCTCCAAAGCCCATTTTGCCGAGAATGTTTAAGTTGAGCAGTGTCAACGCGGGAAGGCTTGTACGAAAGGGATGATACTCGTGCAAGTTGCCGGTCAGCAGACCGAGTAGAGGCAATAAAATTATGACGCCGAAAATAATCAGCATAATGATACCGCCCGTGTTGTGCACCCACTTTCCTACCGACAATCCAATAGTTGACGCTATCACCATCAGCGAGAGAATAAGCGCCGACGCGAGTGCCACAAACCACGTGCTTGTTGTCATCCACGCGGCGCTTGGCCCTATCGCATACGAAAGGTATGTGGTGCACGACAAGCCAACTTCCGAACTAAGCGTGATCACGTACAGCCAAAGATTCCACGCGAGCATAAAACCAACAGTCTGATTGAAACCAATTTTTGCCCATTGATAGAGTCCGCCTTCAAGCGGCATGAGCCGATTGAGATACATCACGACCGCGGCCGACGGCAAATAAAACAGCACCAGAGCCAGAAGCCAGAACACCATGTGCGACGGTCCAAGCTTCCCCGCGACACCAATCCACGTGAGACCAACAATGAACAGAATTTGCGTGAGCGTCAGGTCACGAACATTCAGCTCTTTCTTGAGCGTGGCGCTATGCGCCTCAACGCGGGCTTCGGCTTGCTGCAGCTCCGTTGGTACCGTCATGCGCGCCCCTCTCCGAGTATGGTCCAATAACGCGTCCATGCTTCAAGGCCTTCGTGCAACCGATGTATGCGAAAGAATTCGTTTGGGGCGTGATAATCTTCGTCGGCCGTGGAGAAAGAGAAGAACACCGTATCGAGTCCCATGTGGCGCTTAAATAACTCCGCAATCGGCACGGTGCCGCCCATCCGAACGATGAGCGGCCGAACTCCGTAAACGGCTTGCAGCGCAACATCTGCGGCCTGCAATGCGAAGTGATCGGTCGCAATGTGTGCGGGTCGCGCGCCGTGGTCGCCAGCTGAAATCGACAGTCGCGTGCCTAGCGGTATATGGGATTCGAGATGACGCGTTACAAGCGCAACCACATCCGCCGGGTCTTGGTCTGGGACGAGTCGGCACGTGATTTTTGCGTGTGCTTCAGTGGGAATGACGGTCTTCTCGCCGGGTCCTTGGTAGCCACCCCACATACCATTTATTTCGAGCGTTGGTCGCGTCCACTGACGTTCCAACGTGCTGTATCCCGCCTCGCCAAATGTTGCCGACGCGCCAACTTGTGCGAGATACGTGGCGTCATTGAATGGCAACGCTGCGATGTCGGCGCGCGCTGCTGCCGTGAGTTCTTGCACACGATCGTAGAACCCCGCAACAGCGACTCGCCCATCTGGTTCGTGGAGCGACGCAACTAAACTCGCCATCGCGTGCAACGCATTTGCGACGCCGCCACCGTGTCGTCCTGAATGCAAATCCTTTGACGCACCAGTGAGCGTAAACTCAAGCCCCGCCAATCCTCGGCTCGCCACGGTGAGCGATGGCTC
Organism: Gemmatimonadaceae bacterium; assembly: GCA_025362635.1. Classification (GTDB taxonomy): domain Bacteria; phylum Gemmatimonadota; class Gemmatimonadetes; order Gemmatimonadales; family Gemmatimonadaceae; genus Gemmatimonas. The sequence goes on from JANYFO010000314.1 coordinate 17,556, forward strand.
GTCGATGCGCCACATCGCACCATCTGCCGACAACACCACGTCGGCGGCAAGTAATTCTTTGTTGTTTTGAATAAATGCATCGAGGCTTGGACTACCGACTTCTTCTTCCCCTTCAAACATGCATTTTATGTTGATGGGCAGGCCACCGGTTGCCGCGAAAAACGCTTCAGCGACTTTGATCGGGATCAGCATGGGGCCTTTGTCGTCCGACACACCGCGCGCGTACAAACGACCGTCGCGCACCGTGGGTGTGTAAGGTGGACTGTGCCATTTATCAAGCGGATCGGGTGGCTGCACATCGTAGTGCCCGTACACAAGCACCGTGAGCTTCCCCGGTGCGCCAAGCCACTCACCGTAAACAATAGGGTTGCCGGGTGTGGGAATGGTGCGAACGGTGAACGGGCCCGCGGCAGCAAGCGCAGTGGCGACCCATTGCGCAGCGGCTGCGATATCTGGAGCATGTGCCGGATCGGTACTGACGCTCGGGATCGATGCGAACGTGACGAGTTCGCTGAGAATGCGATCATGACTTTTCGCGAGTAACGCGAGCACGTTGTCGTTCGACACTACTTACCGCCGTCGATAGATATGACTTGACCAGTGATCCAGTTTGCATGCTCAGAGGCGAAGAAAAGCACACCGTAGGCGATGTCTTCGACCGTGCCCAAACGTTTGAGTGCGATACGATCTACCAGTGCACGTTGGCCTTCGTCTCCGTACGATTCCCACTGCCGCTCCGTTGCTGCGTTGGAGCGTACAAATCCTGGCGCGATATTATTGACCGTAATGCCCCACGGCCCGAGTTCGTGTGCGAGCTGACGGGTGAGTCCAATCTGCGCGGCCTTTGCCGATGCGTACGCCTGAATGCCCGTGAGACTGATGCCAAGGCCCGCGCCACTCGAAATATTCACAATGCGACCAAAACGCGCCGTCTTCATGCTGGGTGCAACGGCCTGTGCAAAGAAAAACACGCCGCGCACATTGACGTCGTAAATGCTTTGCCATTCATCGGGCGTCACGTCTTCAAGCGGGCGCCCGATCTGCCCCAATACACCACCGGCGTTGTTGACCAAAATATCCACGCGATCAGTCGCAGCGATTGCTTCGGCAACGAACGCGTCGACCGCGAGTTTGTCGCGAATATCCACTCCACGCGTGATGCACGTGCCTCCCGCGTTGACACACTGCCGCGCGGTTTCGTGCAGTTCGTCTTCGAGAATGTCGCACGCCCACACGTTGGCACCACGTTCAGCGAGGGCGACGCTAATCGCGCGTCCAAAGCCGTGCGCAGCGCCCGTGACAATCGCCGTCTTACCCGTGAACTCAATATTCATGGTTGTACCATGGCACGTAACGTGTCGATCGACTGCGTGCGGACGCCGTGTTCGATGTCGTGAATGAGCTGCACAAGGCGCGCGGTCAGTGGCGTCGCAACGCCACTCTCGCGTCCGAGCGTAACAACCATGCCAAGCTGCGCATCAACTTCCGTTGGACGCTTCCGCACACTTAAGTCACGCCAGATACCACTGTGCGTTTTAGCGGACCGACGATTGAATGCCACCAAATCATCGAGTGATTGCTCAGCGGCGCCGGGCGCCGACTCTGGTAAATACGCGGTTGGGTCGAATCCGTTAAACGCTTCGGGCGTGACACCGCGCGCTGCAGCCACCGACAACATTTCGCGCGCCAATGCGATGTACAATGCACGAAACGCGGGTTGCGCGAGTGCATCGGCGATACTGTCATTTGTGAGCGCCGTGGCAAACAACATCGCCCCGTACGCTTCTTTGCCCCACAAATAGCCCCAAATGTTGGCCGTTGCGATTGCATGTTCGTCAAAGTCTCGCCATGCATCGCGGATCGCGATCGTGCGCGGCGTGATGCGACTGTCAATCTCGCCAACGACAACTGCGCCTCGTCCGGCGTAGTGAATAACACCGGGCTCGATATAGTCCGCACCAAAGTTTACGAATGCGCCCACCGTACGTTCCGCCCCAATGAGTGCGGCAATCGCCAACTCATTCAATCCATTTTGCGCTGAGACGACGCATCCGTTTGCGCTGAGGTGTGGCTGCAGA
>JANYFO010000333.1 GCA_025362635.1 Gemmatimonadaceae bacterium
CAAAGGTACCCTGGTTGCCGAGTTGTATCCGGCAGAGGCACCTAAAGCTGTGGCAAATTTCGAGAAGTTAGCGAACTCTGGCTTTTACGACGGCGTGAAGTTTCACCGCGTGATTGAGGATTTCGTTGTGCAGGGCGGCGATCCGCTTTCCCGCGATTTACCGGTGGGTGATCGTCGCATTGGCACGGGTGGTCCGGGCTGGACGATCGAATGTGAGACCAAGGGTAACCCGCATAAGCACGCAGTTGGTGCGCTTTCGATGGCGCACGCTGGAAAGGACTCAGGCGGCAGCCAGTTTTTTATTGTGCTGAGCGAGTCAAACACGCGCCATTTGAACGGTGTGCACACCGTGTTTGGAAAGGTGACGGAAGGGTTGGAGTTTATCCCGACGATTGCCCCGAACGATGGCATGATTTCGGTGCGTGTCACCGACGTTGAATAATCTCCTCTCTTCACGGACTCGGATATGAGCGATCATCAGGCGAATGCTGGCAGTGATATGGGTGCCGCGTTTGTTGGGCTTGTGGGTGGAGCCTTGTTTATCGGCGCAATTTTGTACGGCATTGTGCTGTTGACGAACGCGCATTTTGCGAACGAGAAGGCCGAGTTGGGCGGAAAGAAGGCTGCCGCGGTGGCGTTTATGGGGAACTGGGCGTAACACTGGTTTAGGCGGAGGCGCGTCGACGCCTCCGCGTAGGCCGGTCATCGCCCTTGTATTTGTTTGCAAATGAACTAGACTGACCGGTCAGTCAGCGCCGTCCGCGTTGCCTTTCCCAAGAAAATTTATGGCCGCGACTCTGTCCGTTCTGATAGCTGAACCGAAACGCAAGCTCCTCCTCGACGCCGCTTTCCACGAATTTGGAGAACGCGGTCTCGCCGGCGGACGCTTGGATGACATTGCCAAACGTGCCAACGTCGCCAAAGGCACCATCTATCTCTACTTCCCTAACAAGGAAGCGCTTTTTCATGAAATGGTGCGCACCACCATCATCGCCGCGCTAGAACAGGCCGAGACCATTGTGGGTCATCTCGAAGATGACAGCGCCGAAACGCAATTGCGCACACTCACTATTGGGTGGTGGAAATTTCTGCGGTCCGAGCAGTTTCAAGTCGTACAACGACTCATGCTCGCCGAGCTGCACAACTTTCCAGATCTGATGCAGTTCTATGCAGACGAAGTGATCGCACGCGGCCGTCGTCTCATTAGCGCAATCATCGCCCGCGGCACCATGCGCGGTGAATTCCGCGAGATCGATGCAGACACCGCCGCACGCATGCTTTCCGCGCTGTCGATGATGCACTCCTTTTGGTGCGGACGAAGACAGTTTTTCCCCGCATTGGCCAATACCTCTGATGACGAGGTGCGGAACGAAATTCTTGATTTCTATCTACGCGCGCTACGACCGGACGCTCCCGATTCCTCGCCCGTTGCTTCTTCACGTACGCCACTATGACTTCTGTTCGTTTACGGTTCGTCGGCCTCGCGCTGTGCCTCAGTAGCACATTGTTCGGCACCACGATCACCGCGCAATCCCTCACACTCGGTGACGCCGGCCGTCTCGCTGCGCGTCAGAACGGTAACGTCGACATTGCGCGCGAACGCGTCGCACAGGCGAATGCACGTGTTCTGCAACGTCGCGGCGCCCTGTTTCCTGATGTAGCCGCTGGCATTCAGCAGGCCGCGCGCACGATCAACACGGCGACCTTCGGCTTTGCGTTTCGCGGAGCCGACGGCAGACCGTTGCTCAACCCGAATGGTGAATTGCTCGGTCCTGTGCCCACGGTCGACATTCGGTATCGCATTCAAGCGCCGCTCGTGGATTTCGCGAGTATTGGTAAATGGCGCGCCGCGCAAGCCGACGTGTCTGCGGCAAGTGCCGAAGTGGATGCGCAAGCCGAGGGCGCTGCCGGATACGCCGCCGCCGCATATGTGCAAGCCTTGCGCGCGGACGCGCAAGTCAGCGCGCGTATTGCGGATTCGGTGTTGGCGGCCGATCTGCTGCGCATTGCGCGCGATCAATTACAGGCGGGTGTTGGCATCGCACTTGATGTGACACGCGCGCGATCACAACTCGCGTCAACGCGTGCGCAGCTCATCATGGCACGTAACGAACGTGAGCGCTCGAAACTCGAACTCAAACGCATCATCGGCATGACCTTCGACGCCCCGCTCATCCTTGCTGATTCGCTCGCCGGGTTACCCGTTGATGCACAAAATCCAGATGAACGCGCTGCGTTGACCCAGGCGGCGGAAACACGTCCTGATGTGCGTGCGTTACTCGCGCAGGGTGCGGCACAAAAGCGCAACATCGACGCCGTGCGTTGGGAGCGTACGCCGCAACTCGGGCTTGTCGCAGATCAAGGCGAGATTGGGAAAAGCTGGTCGCATTTATTGCCGACATACGCGTGGGGCGTGCAGCTATCGATCGGGTTGTTTGACGGATTTCGTCGACAAAGTCGTGTGCAAGAGCAAGCGGCAGTTGGCCGTGAGATTGACGCACGACTTCGCAAATTGCGCGTGCAGAGCGCGCTCGAAGTTCGTTCGGCAATGCTCGATTTGGCTGCGGCGCGTGAACAGGTCGACGCTGCGCGTGAGCGATCCGAGTTCGCGGCGCAGGAAGTCAGTCAAGCGCAAGAGCGTTTTCGCGCTGGTGTCGCTGGAAACGCGGATGTGATCACAGCGTTGTTGTCACTGAATCAAGCTCGTACGCTGCGCAATGATGCGCTGGCCGCATATCAAGGCGCACGCGTGTCACTGGCGCGGGCAACCGGCGCCGTGCAGCAGCTCCCGTAAATCACCATTCTTTCTTCGATTTCCAGACACTCGTCATGGCTTCTCCAACGATCGACTCTGCTGCCGCCATCCCAACCGCACCGCCGTCCGGCACAGTGCGTGCCGAATCGGCGGTGACGGCGGAACGACCAACAACAACCGCACCTGCACCGAAAGCAAATCCGCTCAAGATTATTGTACCGCTCGTGCTGCTTGCAGCCGCTGGATATTGGGGTTTCACCCGGTGGAGCTACGGCAACACACACGAGAGCACCGACAACGCGCAGGTGGATGGACACATTGTGCCGGTCGTTGCGAAAGTTGGTGGATATGTATTGTCCGTCAGCGCGGGCGAGAACGTACATGTCGGTGACGCCAGCGTCTTGGTGCACATCGATGAGCGCGAGTATCAAGTACGGCTCGCACAAGCCGATGCCGATCTCGCCGCTGCGCGCGCCTCGTCCGGTGATCGGGGGCAGGAAGGGCAAGCCGCGGCGATGGTTCGCGCCGCATCAAGTCAGCGCGATGCGAGCGATGCGCAGGTCATTGCCGTGCAATCGTCGCTGACGAAAGCCAAAGCCGACTTGGCGCGCGCGAAAGAACTGTCCGCGAAGCAGATCATCAGTGCGGCACAATTGGATGGCGCGCAAGCATCGTATGACAACGCCGTGGCGACACTCACCGCAACGCAACGCCAAGTAAATGCTGCAGCCTCCGGCATCAGTAACGCGGAAGCTGGTGTGCGTTTGGCGCGAGCGCGCTTGCAGTCCAACGAAGCGTCGCGCGCGAATGCCGCCCTGCAGCTCTCGTTCACCAAGATTACCGCGCCGCTTGCGGGCACGGTGTCCAAAAAGCTTGTCGAAGTCGGACAATTGGTGCAGCCCGGACAAACACTATTGTCGATTGTGTCTGACACCGGTGTATTTGTCACAGCGAATTTTAAGGAGACGCAACTTGCACGTGTGCGTGTCGGCCAGAAGGTGCAAATTGACGTCGATGCGTATGCCGCGACCGCAGAAGGCGAAGTGGAAAGCATCGCGTCGGCGACGGGAGCCAAGTTTGCGTTACTGCCCCCCGACAATGCCACAGGCAACTTCACGAAAGTCGTGCAGCGTGTTCCCGTGCGTGTGAAAATTACGAAAGGTCTCGGTCCCGATCGTCCGCTGCGCCCCGGCATGTCCGTCGTGGCGAGCGTCATCGTGAAATAGGCTGCCATGGCCGCCACCGCAGTTGAGCCGTCCGCACTCGTGGGCGGCTCCGTCTTGCGACGATCGAAATCCGTCGTTGTCATTGATGACCCTTACAAGAATCGCTATTTAATTGCGATTGCCGTAACGCTCGCGGCGGTCTTGGAATTGGTCGACACTTCGATTGTGAATGTCGCCATCCCGCACATGATGGGCACGCTTGGCGCGACACTCGATGAGATCGCGTGGGTGTCGACGTCGTACATCATCGCGAACGTTATCGTCATCCCGATGTCGAGTTGGTTGTCGTCATTCTTCGGGCGTCGCCGTTATTTGACGGGATCAATTCTGCTCTTCGTGGTCGCGTCATTCTTCTGCGGCGCTGCAACGTCATTGATGGGCCTCGTGTTTTGGCGCGTCGTGCAAGGGTTGGGTGGGGGAGCACTGCTGTCCACGGCGCAAACCACCATTTTCGAATCCTTCCCGCCAGAAGAGCGCGGCATCGGACAAGCGATCTTCGGCATGGGCGTGATGGTTGGACCGACACTCGGTCCGACCCTTGGCGGTTACATCGTCGACGCATACGCGTGGCCATGGATTTTTTACATCAACGTGCCGTTAGGTATCGCGGCCGCGTGGTTGGTCTCTACGTACGTACGCAACGCTGCACACCAGAAGCGTTCGGCGACCATCGATATTCCAGGAATCGTGTTGCTCACACTGGCGGTCGGCGCGTTGCAGTGGATGCTCGAGCGTGGCGAACGACTTGATTGGTTTGACTCACCTTTCATCATGCTCCTCGCAGCGGTCAGCGCACTCTCGGCGGTGCTCTTGGTGTGGCGCGAACTGACGACCGACGAGCCAATTATCAATTTTCGCATTTTGAAATCGCGACAGCTCGCGCCCGGCGTAGTGTTCGCCGCGTTCATGGGCGTCGCGCTGTACGGTTCTGTTTTTATTCTTCCGGTGTTCTTGCAGCAATTGCATGGATATACCGCTTGGCAGACGGGTCAAGTGATTCTCCCCGGCGCGCTTGCGTCGGCGTTCACAATGGCCGTCATGGGACGGTTCGGGGGAAAACTTGACGCGCGACCGCTGATCGTCACCGGTTCATTCCTGTTTTTAATCTCGATGTGGCTTTTGTCGCGCATCACGCTCGACGCCGGACAAGACGAATTTTTCTGGCCACTGATTTTGCGCGGTGTCGGCTTGGGTTTCTTGTTCGTTCCGCTCACGAATGCGACGATCGCCGGACTGCCCGTGCAGCAGATCGGCCAAGGCACCGGCATGTTTAACCTCATGCGTCAACTCGGCGGATCTTTGGGCATCGCGATTATGGCGACGATGCTTTCGCGTCTCGTTAAGGTGCAAAAGGCGGTTCTCACGGAACACGTCGGCGCGTACGATGCCAACGCGCTCGACCGCGTCGCCGTGCTCACGCGCGGATTGATCGCGCGCGGGATGGATGCAATCACGGCGAAACAGCAGGCACTACTCATTCTTGATCATCAAATCTCGGCACAAGCGAGCGTGCTGGCATTTTCGCGACTCTATCTCGTCAGCGGTCTGTTACTCGTGTCGGCGTTGCCGCTGCTTCTGATCTGGAGAGTCGGGAGGATAGGGGATAGGGGATAGGGGATAGGGGATAGGGGATAGGGGATAGGGTTAGGAAGTGATGACCTGCGGCTTCCGGCGCGCTATCTTTCGGGTTCGTCCCTTTTCTTTGGTCCCTCCTCCCGAATTCCTCATTCCAAATCACTCTCTCCCCACGCGCGCTGACGCGCTCACGCTCCTTGAGTCGTGGACGCGCGGTGAGTCACTCCGTCGGCACATGCTGTCGGTTGAGGCGGCGATGCGCGCGTATGCGGTTCGGTTTGGCGAAGACGTGCAACGCTGGGGGCTCGCGGGACTCATGCACGATTTCGATTACGAACGTTTCCCAAATGACGCCCAAGCGGCGGATGCCGAACATCCGGCTGAAGGTGTGCGACATTTGCGCGCATTGGGATGGCCGGAGGATGTGTGTGAGGCAATTCTTGGACATGCGACGTACACGGGTGTCCCTCGTGCAACGCGCATGGCCAAAGCCCTCTTCGCCAGCGATGAGTTGACAGGCCTGATTACGGCGTCGGCGTTGGTCAAACCGTCGCGTGCAATTGCCGACGTCGATGTGGCGGGGCTGCGGAAAAAGATGAAGGACAAAGCGTTCGCGCGCGGCGTTAATCGCGACGACATCATTTTTGGTGCAGAAGCGCTTGGTGTGCCACTCGACGAACACATCGCGGTTGTGCTCAACGCCATGCGGGAGATCGCCGAGCCGCTGGGATTAGGTGGTGTGTCAACGAACGCCTCAACGCCGTCTACGGGCGACGCGTAACTCCCGTGAAGACACCCCGACGATTGACTTCTATCGCTTTTCCGATTCCCGCCACGAGGCCCTCACCAGGCAACGAGCGTTCGGGTGCGATTGAATCATCGGAGGGACATCCGGGTTGGGCCGATGGCGTGCCGGTTGAGCAGGAAATTCCGGTTGTGCCGACAGTACCTGATCGACCAGCGCTGTCGGCAGACGCGTTGGAGGAACGGGCATTGGTGCTGTCCGCGCAGGGTGGGGATAACGCGGCGTTTGCGGGGCTGGTGCATCGACATCAGCGTCGGGCCTACGCCGTGGCACGGGCCATTGTGCTGTCGCACGATGACGCGGAAGACGCGGTACAGGAAGGATTTCTGCACGCGTTCCGGGCGTTAGAGCGTTTTCGTCCGGAGCAGGCGTTTGGTGCGTGGTTGCATCGCATTGTAGCAAACGCTGCACTGGACATTGCGCGACGACGAAAAGTGCGAGATGCGGACGAGTTGCCGGAGACGTTGTCGTCCCCACATCGCGATCCGGCAGAATCTGATGAATTGCGCTCCCGATTATCGGAGGCGCTTGAGACACTCGGCGAACGGCAGCGCGCGGTCATCGTGATGCACGACGTTGAGGGATATAAGCACGCGGAGATCGGCGTACTCCTCGGAATTCCCGAGGGCACCGCGCGATCGGACCTGCATCATGCCCGGGCGCATCTTCGACGTCTGTTGGGCAACCTGTGGAGTAATAACTGATGAATACCACGCGCACCGACACCACACGCAGCCCTGGAGCAGATCCGTCCGTGACGGCGCTGTTACGAGCGACCTATGCAGCGCCACAGGACGACGGCTACTGGGTTTCGTTTGAGCAGCGCGTGATGGCACGCCTGCAAGAAACGCCACAAGTCGTGCAGTGGTGGACGTCGTTTTCTGAATGGCGAACCGCGGGACTTATTGCGGCGACGCTCGCGCTGCTGTTTGCTGGTGGTACGATCGCCCGTGATCAGTCGCGGCAATCGGCGGCGCGGCAGTTGGCCGCTGGTGCGGCATATGATGCCGTGTTCAATGCGGCCGCTGAAGGTGACGCAATTGCGTTTACGGGACGACCCAAGAGCGTTACGCCCGACGATACGGCCGCACGCTATTTGAACCCTCTCGATCGTTAATCAACCGCTTCGTACTGTGTCAAATACTCCGCGCCCCAAATCGATTGCCCTGATGTTTCTGCTCGGGGCGTTTCTGACCGGAAGTGCGGTCGGCTACGCAGCCGATCGTGCGTTCTCCGGCAACACTTCCCAGCACCAGAATAGCGAAGTCTCCATGCGCGATTCGCTCGCCAAGGAGCTGCGCCTCTCGGGTTCACAACGTCATATCGTCGATTCCATTCTTGATTGGGGTCGCGGCCGCCGCAACGAAATCATGAAGCCAGTTATCCCAACGCTTCGCACTGAGCGCGACAGTGCTCGCGCGCTCATTCTGCAGGTGTTGGACAGCACCCAGCAAACGCGCTTTCGGAGCATCCTCGAGCGCATGCGCGTCAACGATAGTGCAAGCCATGCGCGTGAGGACCGAAAGTGATAGATCGGCAAATAAGCACGATTCGCCGAATGATGGTGATCGCCGGGGCGGTCTTGATGGCTGCCCCGCTTCGCGCGCAGTCGTCAGCCGCCGACGACGGGGCTCGACCTATTTCTCTCCGTGAAGCGGTCGATCTCGCGCAGCGGTACTCCCCCGCCATTGTTTCAGCGAAGGGTTTGGAGCGTGTGGGGTTGGCGCAACGCAACCATTCGCAATAGCAAATCACTGACTAAAAATGACCGATATGACTTCCATGCCGCCTCTGTTCACGCCATTTTCCTTGCGCCACCTGACGCTTGCCAATCGCATTGTCGTGTCGCCCATGTGCCAATACTCCGCCATCGATGGCTGCGCCACCGATTGGCACACCATTCACTGGGGACAGCTGCTCCAGTCGGGCGCGGGAATGTTCACCATCGAGGCCACCGCAGTTTCAGCAATCGGCCGAATTACGTACGGCTGCCTCGGGCTGTATGACGACGCCTGCG
>JANYFO010000334.1 GCA_025362635.1 Gemmatimonadaceae bacterium
CGAAGCAAATCTTGGCATGATTCTCGAGCAGTTCATGACGGCGCGCGGCTTTGCCGTTACGATGGTAAGGAACGGTCGCGCTGCGCTCGACTTACTGCTCGCCGAAACATTCGATGTTGCGCTGCTCGACATCGTGATGCCCGAGTTGGATGGCTTAGAAGTGTTGCGCATGGTACGCGAACAGCCGACGCCACCCGAAATTATTGTGATCACTGGGAACGGAACAATCGAAACGGCAATCACTGCGCTGAAACTTGGCGCGTATGATTTTCTGTCGAAACCATATCGCATGGCGGAGATTGAAGCGTTGGTGCGTCGCGCGTGGGAAAAACGCATTCTGACGCGCGATAACGCGCTCCTGCACTCACGACTGAAACGTTCGGCCGCCTCTCCACGATTTCTCACCCAGTATGCACCACTCGGTGCGGTGCTGTCCCTTATCGAACGCGTGGCGCCGAGTGGTTCGCCGGTGCTGGTGACGGGTGATTCGGGGACTGGGAAAGATCTCATCGCACGCATGTTGCACGAGCATGGCGGCCATCCAGATGGACCATTTGTCGACCTGAATTGTGCGGCGATCGCTGATGGTTTGTTGGAGACCGAACTTTTTGGCGTCGAGAAAGGCGCGTTTCCTGGCGCGGACCAACGCAAGGTGGGCATTATCGAGCTTGCCGGCGGCGGCACGTTATATCTCGACAACATTGGCGATTTAGACTTAAAGCTGCAGGGCAAACTCCTGCGCGCGCTGGAGACGGGCAATTTTTATCGCGTTGGTGGCACACAAAAAGTGCAAGTGAATGTGCGCGTCGTGTCGTCCACGACGCAGGACCTATCGCGCATGGCGGCCTCCGGCGCTTTTCGCGAAGACTTGCTGCATCGCATTAACACCATCCGCGTTGCGCTGCCGCCGTTGCGTGAACGACTCGTGGATGTGCCGCTACTCGCGCAACACTTTCTTGCGCAGTTTGGTGGCGTACAGGCACCTACGTTAAGCGCAGATGCGTTGTCCACCCTCGAGCGGTATCGGTGGCCGGGCAATGTGCGGGAATTGCGCAACGTCATCGAACGTGCCGTCCTCTTGGCCATGGATGGCCAAGTGAGCGCGCATGATTTGCCGCTCGGTGCGGACGTTGGCGCGGGCGCGCGCGCGACGCCGTCAGTCACGTTGACACTGCTTGAGCTGGAGCGCCGTCACATTGCCGACGTGCTGGAGCGCAGTGGATGGCATCAGGGACGCGCAGCCGACATGCTTGGTATTTCGCCAAAGACCCTCTATCGAAAAATCCGTGAATTCGGGTTTCATCGACCAACATCATGAAATACGCGCCGCATGGTAGGAGAACGGGATGAAGATTTTAGTCATCGAGGATGATCCAACCGTGGGAGAGTTTGTTCGTCGCGGCTTCGAAGAGCAACGGTGGCAGGCGGACCTCGTGGCGAACGGCGCGGATGGGGAACGCATGGCGCTTTCTCAGCCGTACGACATTGTCATTCTCGATATGCGACTGCCGGGTCGTAGCGGAATCGATGTCCTGCGCAGTTTGCGATCTCGCGGATTCGAGCGCCCAGTGTTGGTGCTTACCGCGCAGGATGCTGTGGATGCGAAAGTCGAAACGTTGCGTGCCGGTGCCGATGATTACGTCACGAAGCCGTTCGCGTTTGAAGAACTTTTGGCGCGCGTGGAAGCACTCGCGCGCCGACCAAGCGCCATCGCCTCGACGATGCTCCGCATTGGCGACTTGGAGCTTGATCAAGGAACTCACGACGTACGAAGGGCCGACGAATCAATTGAGCTCACGCCGAAAGAATTCGCCGTACTCGAGTATCTGATGCGGCATGCAGGACGCGTGATGAGCCGTACGCTCATCACGGAGTACGCGTGGGGATATCACTTCGATCCTGGGACGAATATCGTAGACGTCGTGATTAATCATCTGCGCAAAAAAATCGACGCGAAGTACGAGAAGAAGCTGATCACCACGGTGCGCGGTGTCGGCTACATGATTCGCGCTTAGCGGGGCGGCGACGCGCTCGTGAGCTCGATTCGGTCGCGACTTACGGCAGCATACACGGCCGCACTGGTCACTACGCTGTTTGTTTTTGCGTTGGCATTGCTTACTGCGCGCCGGGTCGCCGTGTATCGCGACCTTGAGCAGCAGGCGCAGGAAGCGGTCGATCGCGTCGTACGGGCCATCAACATTGCACGCAGCACCGGCACGGAGCCAGTCGTCGCAAAGAATGATCCGTTGGCGGGTCCGACAGTCTCTGTCCGATTGCGCGCATTTCTCGAATTGCTGCCTGATTACGTGCTGGTGCAAGACAGTACAGGCTACGATCTGTACGCGTCACCGGATGTCTCTGCGCTGTCGGTGCAAGATCGAGGATTATTTAGCGACTCCGCTCGGAAAACACTACCTGGCGCGCGCAGTCACGTGGTCACCATGCGCGCGGATGAGGTGCTCATCGCGTCCCGCGATGTGATGCTCGGCGTCAATGCGCGCTATCGCGTCTACGCGGCCACCAGTACCACGCCGGCAACGCTTGCGCCCACCGATTTGGTGAACACGATGCTCGTGGTTGCACCGTTTTTGATCGTCCTGTCCATCATTTTTTCGTGGGTGATTGCGGGACGTGTATTTCGACCGATTGACCGCATGGTGGATCAAGTGGAGGCAATTACCGATGGTCGGTCGCTACACCGGCGATTGGCGATCGGCGCGGCGGGCGACGAACTCGCGCGTCTCTCGTCTACACTCAACGCGTTTATCGAGCGACTAGAAACATCCTTCGGTGCATTGCGTCGCTTTACGGCCGACGCGAGCCATGAGCTCAAAACTCCGCTCACCGTCATGCGCGCGGACGTTGAGCGCGCGATGTCGTCAACGTCAAACCGTACTGAGCGCGCGATCGCACTGGAAGAAGCGTTGCAACAGTTGACGCGCATGGCCGACTTGGTGGAATCGCTGCTTACGTTAGCGCGCGCCGACGAGGGTCGATTTGACCTGTACCGCGAACCTGTAGCGCTTGCCGAATTGACGCGCGAAGTTGTCGAAACTGCACGCCTCCTTGGTGAGGATGGAAATCTCATCATCGATGCGCCCAATATTGAAGAGGCAGAAGTACAGGGTGATCCTGGCCGACTGCGACAATTGCTGCTCAACCTCGTGACCAATGCGATCAAGTACACACCGAACGGTGGCCGCGTGGAAATTTTGCTCACGCGGGTCGCCGAGCACGCGGTGCTCACCGTGCGCGATACGGGAATTGGCATTGCGGCTGCCGATCTCCCCTTTGTGTTCGAACGCTTTTGGCGGGCCGACCGAGTGCGCTCGCGCGCGGCTGATCGGGGCGGCTTTGGTCTCGGCTTAGCGATTTCTCAATGGATTGCGCAGGCACATAGCGGCACATTGACCGTTCAGTCGCGGCTTGGGCGCGGGAGCACATTTACCGTGACGCTTCCATTGTCGACCGAAACGGCGTACGAAAGCACTGTAATCTCGGTAGCTCGTCCTGAATCCGAATGGTCAAAACTAACCGCGGATTAATCTGATCCTAATCTTTTCTCCATTGCTCGATCACTATCCGAGGATAAACTCGCGGAAGTCAGTCTA
>JANYFO010000342.1 GCA_025362635.1 Gemmatimonadaceae bacterium
GTGTGGATTTGGCGCGCGGTCGCATTGCGCTCACGATGAAGAAAGAGCTCAAGACGCCGGGCGCTGACACCACGCCCGTGCGGGTGCAGGGCAAGTCCGCGCCGAATGCGGCGCCGAGGCCTGCGGCGAAGCCGGCGCCGAAAACCCCGCCCAAGCCGGTTAAAGGATTTGTCGCGCCCAACGGGATGCGCTTCAAGTAGTGGCCGCACTCCATCCGGAACCCTGAGTCGAGCACCGTTACTTCTTTTGGGCCTTCGCAACCTTCTCTACGTCGGTTAACACGCGGAGCAGGTTGCCGCTCCAGATCTTGGCAATGTCTGCTTCGCTGTAGCCTCGCTTCACTAATTCCGTGGTGATATTGAGCGCTTGCGTTGCGTCACGGTAGCCGTCAACACCGCCACCGCCATCGAAGTCGGAACTGATGCCGACGTGATCGACACCCATAATCTTGACGGCGTAGTCAATGTGATTCACGTAGTCGGCAACAGTCGCCGCCGGATCGGACGGATAGCGTCGCGCGGTGATGTCCTCTTGCTTTGCGAGGTAATCATTGCGCGTACCCTCGGGTAACGCTTCTACTTGTGCGCGCACAGAATCGCGACGCGCGGCTGAAATTCCAAACTCCTTTCGCAATTGTTCGTTCGCCGCGGCACGCGCCGTTTCACGCGCGTTGTCTTTCACGGGATTGCACTTCACGTAGCTATTAAACGCCACGATTTGTACAACGCCGTTGTTCTTCTTCATTGCGAGCAGCTGCTCATCATCGAGATTGCGACTGTGGTTGCAGAGCGCGCGCACACCAGAATGCGATGCAATGATCGGCGCTTTCGTAATGGTCAATGTCTGCATCATCGATTCTTTCGACGGATGCGAAATATCGATCATCATGCCCACGCGATTCATTTCCGCAATCACCAGACGCCCTAGCGGACTCAAGCCGTGATGCAGCCACACACCGTCTCGTTCGCCGGTGTTGGAATCGGAAAGTTGACTGTGTCCGTTGTGTGCCAACGACATGTACCGTCCGCCTAGATCAAAAAACTTCTGCACATTCGTAATATCGGCGCCAATGGAAAAACCGTTTTCGATACCGATGAAAATCACGCGCTTGCCTTCCGCATGAAGGCGTCGCGCGTCCGCCGCCGTGAGCGCCAGTCCCGCGCGCGCAGGCGCCAGGGTGTCGGTGAGTCGGTGAATCGACGCGAATTTCTCCAGCGCCTGTGCGTTGGCACGCGCAAAACCAGCAGAATCAAGATTTGCCGACTGACCGACGTACACGGCCAAAAAGACGCCGCCAAGTCCACCGTCTTCCATCTTTACCAGGTCTACCTGGGTGCGCGGTAACCGCTGCGTGTAGTTGGGACCGTCCACGTTGAAGTTGGTCGGCGCAATATCGACGTGCGTGTCGAGCGACAGTACACGTGCATGAATTGCTTTTGCCTTCGCGAGCAGTGCAACGTCGGCGGCAGACTGCTGCGCCATCACTGGCGCAGCGACCAGCATCGAAAGCAGTGAAATACCGAGCCGGCCAGTTTGCGTACGCATGGGGACGTGATTGTTGAAGATGTTGCTTACACGAGCGGAGCGTGGGTTGTCCAACGCCGGCCGCGCACGCAATGCTGAAAAGCTCGGGGCAGACTACTGCGTCTTAATTTCGCGGCGCGCCAGTGCCGCAGGCGCCGCCGAACGGCCACTCGCGCCAGCCAAGACAACCAAGGTGAGCAAATACGGCACAGCGAGAAATAGCTGATACGGCACATGCTGCCAGCCTGCAGCCTGAAAAAGCGATTGCAGCGAATTTGCCGCTCCGAACAAGAGCGCTGCGCCGACCACGCGAAGCGGAGACCAGCGTCCGAGCACTACGATGGCAATCGCAATAAATCCGCGACCCGCCGACATGCCCTCGACAAAGGTGCCTGCCTGTGCGAGCACGAGCGTGGCACCTGCTAACCCGGCCATCGCACCGGCAAAGAGCACGGCGACCGTTTGCACGCGCCGTGGCTTGATCCCTGCCGCAATCGCCGCTTCCGGCTGTTCGCCAACCGCGCGTAACGCGAGGCCCGCCTGCGTGCGGACCATCCACCAGGCGGTGAGCGGCGTGAGTAAATACAACGTGTACGTCACGGCCGGTTGCGCGAACAATGCGCGTCCCACCAGCGGGAGGTGATGCAACACTGGTATTGCGAACGCATGCATGGTGGGTGTGGAAAGTGCCACCCCGCTCGCTCCGTAAAACGATGTGTATAGTGTGCCCGTCAAGCCGAGCGAGAGCATCGTGATGGCGGTACCGGTGATGATCTGATCGGCGCGCATCCACACAGTGAACAGAGCGAAGATCACCGCAATCAGGACGCCCGCGAGCGCACCCGCCGCGAAGCCGACGCCAACACCTGCGACGCCCGCGGCGACCGTCGCGCCAAGCGCACCACAAATGATGGCGCCCTCAAGCCCGATGTTGATCACCCCCGCACGTTCACTGACACACTCACCGAGTGCCGCAAACGCTAAAGGCGTGGCCCATCGGACGGTCGCCTCAAGAAATTCAGACGAG
>JANYFO010000362.1 GCA_025362635.1 Gemmatimonadaceae bacterium
ATAATTTGTGGCTTCATAAACAAGCGTTCCTGCTCGGTTAAAAATTCTTACAAGATTATTCGGAAAGTACCGCCGCGTCACGAAACGATCGGACAACGTCGGCAATTCCATCCAACGTCAACGCATGCGGCATCGGATAGCTGTCAGCGAATTTGACCGCGCTCGGAGCCATCACGTTGGCCCATCCACCGTCGGCCGGCAGCACAGCACCGTGTCCGCCACCCCACGGTCGGTGTGTGCTGGCCTTCCGTCCCGCATGCGCCAACTGCACACCAGGTACCGCACCTTCCGCAGAAACCAACGCGTTGATGCGCGCTAACATCGGCACGTGTGCATCATCCCAAATGCCCAAATCCTGCGGACTAATACGACCCTCTGGCGACACCGCGGTCGCCTCAGTCATTACTAACCCAGCGCCGCCAACCGCGAAGCCGCCGAGATGCACGAGATGCCAATCGGTTGCAAAGCCGTTGTAACTCGAATACTGACACATCGGTGAAACACCGACACGATTGCGTAGGGTAATCGCGCGCAACGTGAGCGGAGAAAACAGGTGCGACATGTTACCAAATCCTTGGTCTGAGTGCTGCGGCACGCACCATCGCATCGCCGTCTTTACATCCCCATGCTTGTTGAAACTCCGGCATGTTGCCTAACGGTCCGTTCACCCGCCATTTCGACGGCGCGTGCGGGTCGGCAGAGATCGTCATGCGTTGGTACGCATCCCGTTCAATACTGCGCCACACTTGCGCCCAACCAAGAAAGAATCGCTGCTCAGCCGTAAAGCCATCAATGGGAGCCGGCACCTTTCCGCCCTGCGCGCGTTTCATCGCCGAATACGCGACCGTGAGCCCACCAAAATCCGCGAGGTTTTCGCCGAGCGTGAGCGCGCCTTTGACGTGGGTGTTGTTGTCGAGCACCGTGTACCCATCGAATTGGTCAACAACTTTCTTGGCTTCAATGGTGTACTTCGCGGCATCCGCTTTGGTCCACCAATCGGTCAGGTTGCCGTTTTTGTCATACTGTCGACCTTGGTCGTCAAACCCATGCGTCATTTCGTGGCCAATGACTGCACCCATCGCGCCATAGTTTACGGCGTCATCGGCCTCGGGATCATAAAACGGCGCTTGCAAAATGCCCGCTGGAAACACGATCTCGTTGAGTTGCGGATTGTAGTACGCGTTTACGGTGGGCGGCGTCATGCCCCATTCGGCACGATTGATTGGTTGACCGATCTTGTTCCAGTTGCGCACCACTTCGAACTGATTGGCGGCCAAAACGTTTCCGAGATATTCATCGGGTGCAACGGTAAGCGTCGTGTAATCGCGCCATTGATCGGGATATCCAATTTTTCGCTGAAACGCGGAGAGCTTTGCGAGCGCTTGCACCTTCGTGGGCTGGCTCATCCACTCGAGATGCTCAAGACGCGCATGCAACTCGTCAACAAGTGTTTCGACAATTTTAACGGCGCGCGCTTTCGCTGCAGGAGTGAACGTTTGAGCGACGTACTCTTGCCCGAGCAATTCACCGAGGCGCGCGTCCGTGATCCGAACGCAGCGTTTCCAACGCGGTAGCAATTCTTTCGAGCCCGTCAGAAGCTGTTGGAATTTGAAGTTTTCGTTGACAAAGGCGCTAGTCAAATGCGGCGCCGTTTCGTGCGCCGCACGCCAGCGCAGCACGGTTTTCCAGTCGGCCACAGGCACACTCGTGATCATCTCATTGAGTGCCGTGAAATACGCGGGTTGCGCAACATCAACGGCGGGAATGGTTGGAGCGCCTTGACTCTTGTAAAACGCTACCCAGTTAATGCGCGGCGCTAACGATTGCACTTCGGCAAGCGTCATCTTGTGATAGTTCGCGATGGGATCGCGCAGTTCGACCGCAGATTTTGACGCCCGCGCGAGCGCTGTTTCGAAGGCGAGCACCGTCTTCGCTTCCACGTCAGCGACCGATGCTGAGTCACCGAGGAGTTGAAAAATGCGCGACACGTGTGCGGTGAACGCGTTGCGCAACGTGGTAGATCCGCTGTCCGTCTTCAGGTAGTACTCTCGTTCTGGCAGCGAGAGGCCACCTTGCCCGAGTGCTGCGATTTGGACCGTCGCATTTTTCGGATCTTGCTCGGACCCAT
>JANYFO010000365.1 GCA_025362635.1 Gemmatimonadaceae bacterium
GAGTAAACACTCGGCCGACGGCGCTTCCGAGTGGTGCGAGGCTCGTTTACTTTCCGCCTGTCCGCCCGACCTTGGGTGACGATCACCTTCTCCGGTTTGACCGGATGCGCTTTCCTGACGGGGTTTGAACATGAGCGGCGAATACAATCCGAACACGCAGGGCTGGCCCTTTGCAGGCGTTGTGTGTCTCCTGACGCTGGGCTTGTTGTTTTTTGCGTACAGCACGCATGAACGGACGTACTTGCACCCAAGAAACCCGATGAATCAGCAGGTCTTCCACGCGGAGGACGTGGCGAAAGCCGCGCACAAGGGCGAGGCGAAGGCCGAAGGACACACCGAGGCCGAAGCGAAGCACTAGTTGCTCACGGTGAACGCAAAAGACGCCCCGGCACTTGCCGGGGCGTCTTTGTCATGCAAAAGAATGAATAGCGAACTACACGTTGTTGCGACGACGGGCTACTAGGCCAAGTCCAGCAAGTCCGGCGGCCATCATCATGTAGGTGGATGGTTCGGGGACAACGTCTGATGGTGGGTCAAGATACAAGGCAGCGTGGGACAAGGCTTGGGCGTCTCCCTGGCTGTTCTGCGCGGTTCCTCGCGTGCTGAACTGAAGCGAAGTAATGCCGCGCGTACCGCCGTTAAACTCGTAAAACGAGTACGTGCTTGAGGCCTTCAGGCCGATGACAAACAGTCCGGTGACGGCAGAGTCAAAGGTTAACGTGCCAGCTGAGACCGTATTGGGATTCGCAGTGAACGGACCGTTGCCGGCATCATCACTCTTTCCTTGATACGTCCAGAGGTTGCCGAAATACGTGTGGAGGTCGGTCATCTCACTTGCGCTACCGTTGAGGTTTCCGGTAAACGGACCTCGGCACGCAATTGCTGCAACCGTAAAATCGCTGAGGGAACAGGCCGTTGGCGCGTTCGGCACCGGAGTTGCTTGTGCCGCGATTGGACTAAGGACTACCGCCGCGAGAGCGGCAGTGAAACGCAGTTTTTTCATGTTGGTAAAGCAGAAGGAATGGGCGGGTTGATGCACTATGATGTTGATTTACCATAGCAAAAACAAGGCGGCCCATGCTGTAACAAGCGCGCCCGCAACGCCAGTGCGTCGGGAGCGTTTCATGCCACCAGCGTAACTCACGCGATCTTGATCATCAGCGACTCGGCGATACACACACGATCGCGTCCATTTTGCTTCGCACGATACAAGGCTTTGTCTGCACGTGCCACCCATTCGGCCGCCTCTTCATACGGATCGAGTTGCGCCACGCCTACAGATGCGCCAATCTGAAATTCCATCGACGGATGCGGTGATGGCATCGCCGAAATCTGCTCCTGCAGGCGACGCGCGAGGGTCTGCGCCATCTTCCAGTCCGTGTTATGCAGTATGACCGCAAACTCATCGCCGCCGTAGCGACAGAGAATGTCTGATTGGCGCAAGAATACTTTCGACAGCGCGTTTCCAAGCGTGGCGATGGCCGCGTCACCGGCCTGATGTCCGTACATGTCGTTGACGAGCTTGAGCTTATCAAGATCGATCATCAACAACACCACGGGCAGGCGTCCAAGCGTGTACATCTGCACGGCGCGTGGCAATGACGAATCGAAGAGCTTGCGATTACCAATGCCCGTCAGCGGATCGATGGTGGTTTCGCGTCGCGCTTCTTCCAACTGCCGACCAACGCGATCAAGTTTCGTCGCCAAGGTGACGTACTGTTCTTGTTGCGCCTCGCGCCGTTCGGCAAGCGCGCCTTCGATCGACTGTACCGCGCCAAGCACTTCGGATTTGATTGAACCCGTCTGCATGCGTTTCAGTGCCACGCGTGCGCGCTCCATTTGTTCGTCGGCCGTTTTGTCGGTTGTCTGATCAATCTTGACGGCGTTATGCACCGTCTCTACACACGACCACAGCGCGTCTCGAAGCTCACTGATGGATGCTTCGACGTAGCGATGCTCGTCACGACGGATCTCAGTCACCGTACGCACTACACCGCCCCAGTCACGATCATTGACACCGACCGAACCCGACCCGGTACCGTCTTCCATCGCATAACCGAGCGTGGCATGGCGATGCCATTTGCCAAGCTCCTGCGAACTTTGGTCGCCTGGCCGATCAGG
>JANYFO010000376.1 GCA_025362635.1 Gemmatimonadaceae bacterium
TGGCCGACACGGTGCGGGCGAAGGAGCCGGGTCCGGTGATCTGTACGGTGGCGCTTGCACCGGACGGCAAGCCGGTAATTGCGAGCGCGAGCGCGCCCGTGCTCAGCGCGTACTGCACGGGCATGCGCGCCGTGTCTCCGGAAACGAGTGTAGTGTCTCGAGATGTCGGCGACGGCGTATAGGTGTAGCCACCAATTGTTCTTGAAGCGGCCGTAAGACGCCAACGCCCTGCGGGGCCTGTGATGCGTGCTGAGGCAGTGAGGACCGTATCAAGGCCACTGGGCGGGGTCAGCGTGACAACTGCGCTATTGCCCGCTGGTAGGCCGCTGACAACGACGTCCACAACTGCCGGCGTAGGCGCGTACCTGAATAGCGTCGTCGCAGCAGTGCCGCTCAGCGGGACGTCGACGATTTGCTGCGCAGGCATTGCGGCGAATGTGACGCCGTTCGCGGTGACGGTCGCTGCGGTGGCGACATAGCGTCCAACCGGCAGTGAATCGAGTATCCCGGCGCCGGTGATCGTACGCGTGATGCCATTGCCAACCATGGTGACGATCGGCGCAAGCGCGCTTGGCAACCCAACGAATGCAACCATGGCGCGACCGAACTGCGCGGCAAACACGATCGATACAGGCGACGCGACAAGCGAGGCCACCACGGTAACTTGCTGCGCCATCACGACCGGCGCGAACGTGAAATTGTTGGCGGAAGCACCACTGCTGGTGACGACGTATGTGCCGGGCGCGAGATCGGTCAGCGTTGTGGTACTGTGAATGGTTTGCGAGAATGCGTTGGGTCCGGCAACAACAATGGTCGGTTCGGCGCCGCTCGGAAGCCCCGTGACAGCGATCGCCATGGCACCCGATGAGAGCGCGTATTGCACGGTAAATCGCAACGTGTCGCCGCCTGTTACCGTCGTGTCGCGTGTCATCGGGGACGGCGTGTAGCTGTATCCCGCATCGCGCACGAGGCTGGCGGTTAAGCGCCATCGACCATTTTGGGCCGATGCTAGGCGCATCGATGCGCCAACTACGACGTTTTCACCGCTGGGAGGCGTGAGCGAAACAGCAGCGACGACATTGCTCGGCAATCCATTGATGACGACGTCGATGACGGTGGGAAGCGCGACGTAGGCGACCGCCGCGAGTGCTGCCGAACCACCAGCCGCTACATCAACAGCCTGCTCGCCACTCGCTGGTCCAAAGCGACCGTCGCTTGTGCGCACGACGCGTCCAGTCACGGTGTAGCGTCCGGGCACGAGTGATTCAAGCAGACCAGTCGCGCTCATGCTGCGCGAATAGGCATTCGGTCCGCTGATCACGACGTCGCCTGGTGTTCCAGCAGCCAAACCCGTGATGGTCACAACCATGGCACCAACTGGCGTTGGCACCGGTGGTGTTGCTGGATCGATGCCCGGCGGCGACGTCTTTGGTGTAGTTGGCGCTTCGCCACCGGCACACGCGCTGAGTAACGCGGCGCTAAGAAAAAGCGCGCTCAGTGTGCGTGCGGTGCGTGAGGCGGCGAGTCGCATGGCAAGGCTGTCCAGAGAGAGCTGAGAGTGTAGCGTCTCACTGGGGACGACCATGCCTATGCGGCGATTCTTATTGTGCCGATGGAGTGACGATAGTGGTTGCTGGCGTGATTCTCGACTAAAACAACAACATCATGGGTGCTTCGAGCAGTTGCCGAAGCGTTTGCAAAAATCGCGCACCGACCGCGCCGTCGATGACGCGATGATCGCAGCTCATGGTGACCCGCATACGCAGGCGTGGCACGAACGCACCGTTTTCCCACACCGGCTTCGTTTCCGTCGACCCAATGGCGAGGATGGCTGCTTCAGGCGGGTTGATGATAGCCGTGAACTGATCGATGCCAAACATGCCGAGGTTGGAAACGGAGAACGTGCTGCCTGTGTATTCGGCGGGCGTGAGTTTACGCTCACGTGCACGCTTCGCGAAGTCGCGCGCTTCGCGGCCAATTTGGCCTAGGCCTTTACTCTGTGCGTCAGTGATGACCGGCACGATCAATCCATCATCTGTCGCGACAGCCATGCCGAGGTGCACGCGCGTGAAGTAGCGAATGTGGTCAGTGAGCCAATGGGCGTTGCACTCGGGGTGCCGAATCAGCGCGGTCGCGACGGCTTTGAGCACAATGTCGTTGACAGAGACTTTGAACTGATCACCGGCGGCCAACATTTGCTCGCGCAATTTGCCGACCTGGGTCATGTCGATTTCTGACGTGAGATAAAACGTCGGAATTGGACCGATGGACTCGCTCAGGCGACGCGCGATTGTTTTGCGAATCTGCGTGAGTGGGACGTCGGTGAACTGCTCGGCACTAGGGACGAGGGACGAGGGACTGGGGGCGGATACAGCGGATGCCGCCGATTCAATGTCGCGACGAATGATGCGGCCGTTGGGACCGGAGCCGTGCACTGCATCGAGGGCGATACCGCGTTCGGTCGCAAGGCGACGAGCAAGTGGAGACGAACGGACGGGTTCCGTGCGTTGAACGGGCGCCGCAACGATGGTGTCACGCGGAGACGCGGAGGTCGCGGAGGGAGCAGCAACAGGAGAAGGAACAGCAGGAGCAGACGGCGCAGAAGGCGCAGCAACAGCAGCAGGAACAGCAACAGCAACAGTAATAACAGAAGTTTTTATTGGCTCCGCGTTCTCCGCGACTCCGCGTGAAACGGCCGTTGTTGGTGCCGTTGTTGCGCCACCTGTCAGTTTCGAAATATCCTCATCGGCCGTCGCAATCACCGCGAGCGTTTCGCCGATCGGGCTTGTCGCCCCTTCTTCAACCAGTCGTGCGCGCAGGATGCCATCACCGCGCGCCACGAGCTCCATGATGGCTTTGTCGGTTTCTACTTCGGCAATGGTCTCGCCGGTTTTTACCGCGTCGCCGACGTTCTTGAGCCACTTCACAAGGCGCCCCTCTTCCATCGTGGGAGAGAGCGCCTCCATCATCACTTTGGTTGCCATGGCTCAGTCGAGGTAGAGGACCGACTTCACTGCCGCAATCGTTTTCGGCACGTCGGGTTTAGCAGCTTTCTCAAGACTCTTCGTGTACGGCATGGGAGCGTCACCGGTAATCGTCGGCAACACGCTCGCGCGGGCAC
>JANYFO010000413.1 GCA_025362635.1 Gemmatimonadaceae bacterium
GATGATGATGCACGCGACCGCGGGAAAGAGCCGACGCTTCATGGGCGCGTCCTCCGCGCGAGAAAACTGCGATATTGCTGACGACTGTTGAGATGTCGCAGTGCAGGGTACAATACTCCCCCATAGTATGTCAACTCTCGACGAGCAGACTCTGCCGGAGGATACATGGCGCACACGGTACGCGAGCGCAGTAAGCTGATGAATCGAGTGCGCCGCATTCGCGGGCAGATCAGCGGCATCGAAAAAGCCCTCGAAGAAGACAGCGATTGTGGCAAAGTGCTGCAGCAACTCGCGGCGTGTCGCGGCGCCATCAATGGCCTCATGGCGGAAATTCTCGAAGATCACATTCGCTTCCACGTGATTGATCCCGATGTCGATCCGGAATCGGAACAAGCCGAAGCAACCGAACAGCTCGTTGATCTTGTCCGGAGCTATCTGAAGTGACGCCGACGACGCTCATACCAGAGTTGTTGTATCTCGTGCACGGCGATCCCGGTGAACTCGCCGAAACGCTCGCGGGTATGCGAGCGGCCGACATCGCAGAGGCACTACGCCATCTCCCGCCCGAGGCTGGAGCGAAAGTCATGGCCGCATTGCCATTTGATTTGGCCGTGGAAGTTTTTGACGAACCGGAGCTGGCGGATCATCGATGCGATGTGATTCAACACATGCCAATCACAGCCGTCGGTCCGTTGATCGACGCGATGTCGGCCGACCAACAAGCAGATCTCTTCCGCGAGCTGCCCGAGCACGATCGTCCGCGACTACTGAAACAACTCGACCGGACCTCGCAACAATCGCTCGCGCTGCTCCTCAAATATCCAACGGACACCGCCGCCGGCATCATGACAACAGAGTTTGTCTCGATGCCCACAACGTGGACGGTTGAACAAGCGCTTCAAAATATTCGAGAAGTCGGTCGCGCCAAAGAAACGGTGTACGCGATTTACCTCTATGATCCGGCCACGCGGCAGCTCGTGCATGTTGTCTCACTGCGCCAGCTCATCCTCGCCGATCAGCATACCCGAATTGGCGACATTGGCGAACGTCGTGCGCCGCTCTCCGTTACACCGCGCACCGATCGCGAAGATGTCGCGCGACTCATCTCGAAGTACAACTTGCTCGCTGTTCCGGTCGTCGATGAAGGCGGGCACGTCATCGGTATCGTGACGGTCGACGACGTCATCGACGCGATCGTCCGCGAGCAAACCGAAGACGTGCAAAAGTTTGGCGGCATGGAAGCCCTCGATATTCCGTACACCGAAATCGGCTTCTGGGGCATGATCAAAAAGCGAGCGGGCTGGCTCACCGCGCTCTTTCTCGGAGAAATGCTCACCGCCACCGCGATGGGTCGTTTCGAAGGCGAAATTGCGAAAGCCGTCGTCCTCGCATTGTTTGTGCCGCTCATCATTAGCTCGGGCGGCAACTCTGGCTCACAAGCAACGTCACTCATCATTCGCGCGCTCGCTCTGCGTGAACTTGCACTCAAAGACTGGTGGCGCGTCGCGTTGCGCGAACTTCCCTCCGGCCTCACCCTCGGCACCATCCTCGGCACCGTCGGCGTTGCGCGCATCTTGTTGTGGCAGCAATTCGGTTGGTATAACTACGGCACGCACTATCTGTTGGTCGCGCTTACCGTTGGATCCTCGCTTGTCGGCGTGGTGACGTTTGGGTCGATGGCTGGCTCGATGCTCCCGTTTCTGCTGAAACGCTTTGGGTTTGATCCAGCCAGTGCCTCCGCGCCGTTTGTCGCAACGCTGGTGGATGTCACAGGGCTGATCATTTACTTCACGGTGGCGAGTGCGTTGTTGCGGGGGACCTTGCTGTAGGTGTCGCGATGCGCGCAAACAACAATTGCCCTACCGAATTCGCACTACACCCACGCCCACCGTCTCAAATCGCGCAAACACGGCTGGGTCGTGGCCTGGCACAATTAATCGCGGTGATGTTGCGAGCGTCACCATGCGCGCTTGTGCCGACAGATTCGACGCCGCATCGACCGTTTGCGCGATCGATACATGCTTCTCGAGATTTTCATACAAGTACATATTGTCCGACGCGATTACCACCGTGCCCTGTACCGTGTGCACGCCCACATATTGCGATTGAT
The DNA here is from genome assembly GCA_025362635.1 of Gemmatimonadaceae bacterium. Classification (GTDB taxonomy): domain Bacteria; phylum Gemmatimonadota; class Gemmatimonadetes; order Gemmatimonadales; family Gemmatimonadaceae; genus Gemmatimonas. The sequence continues at coordinate 2,111 of JANYFO010000413.1, forward strand.
ATGTGTGCTTGCCGCCCGTGTACACCGTGATGCCCGGAATAATTTCTTGTGCGTCGCCATCAACATACGCGAGTCGGCCTTGCGCGCGTAATTTTGTCAGCATTAACGCATCGGGCGCATCAATTGCGCGATCCAGCACTGCACCGGCGGCGTCAATGTGGTGGTCAACTTCTTCACGTTGAATCCAAATGCGCGCATTGGGAAACAAGTCTGCACCATCAAAGTGATCCCAATGAATATGCGAGACTATCACGTCGGTGATATCCGTCGCTTTCACACCCGCCCGCACCACCGCCGAATCGGGACGCACAAATCCGGTTGGCTTCCACCGTGCAATGAGATCAGCGCGCTGAAAGCCAGCATCAACTAACACTGTGCGTCCGCTCGACGATTTGAGCAACCACACGCTCATCGCGAGATCAAGGCGCCGCGACGTGTCGGCCCCGGCAATCAGTCCCGACACGCGAAATGCAGGGACCGTTGCATACCGAATTGCAAATGCTTCCCATGTCGGCGCGACTTGTGCGCTCACTACGATTGGCGCAAAACACGCGAGTGTTGTGACGGCGACAAAAATGCGCCGGGCGAGATAAACGAGCACGGACGGAGTTTTCATACTTGTAAACGTCGCACGCACAACACGATTACGCGATGTCGCGCCGGAGCAGGCTATGTCACACATGGCAACGTGAAGCGCACAATCGTCCCATCACCCTCGACACTCTCCGCCGCGATCCAACCGCCGTGGGCTTCGACAATCCCTTTCGCAATCGTCAGCCCCAACCCCGAACTCGGCCGAACCGTTTGCGCCGAGTGCCAATATCGATTGAACACATGGGGTAGATGGGCCATTGGAATACCCGGACCAGAATCTCTAACGACAAAGAGCAGGAATGCGCCAGCCTCAGTGCGCTCCATCGTTGACTGCATCTGTGCCGTCACCCAAATAGTTCCGCGCGTAGGCGTGAACTTGATCGCGTTGCCGATCACGTTCGATAACAACTGAATCACACGATCTGGATCCGCTAAGATGTCAGGTAATGATTCTGCAAAGTCGACGCGTAGATCCTGCTGTTTAGCC
>JANYFO010000443.1 GCA_025362635.1 Gemmatimonadaceae bacterium
CAGGTTCGCAATCTGCAAGAGGCGCGGAACACCCGTCGCTCTTGCAGATTGCAATACACTGACGAACCATGTGCCTGTCCGTTTCCTGACCCGATGCTTGCCGATCCGTCTTTGCTTGCCGAACCCGACATTACGTTCAGCGGCGCAACCCTGCGCTTGCTGTTTGTGCTCCTGCTTGTGCTCCTCAATGCATTTTTTGTCGCGGCGGAGTTCGCGCTGGTCGCCGTGCGGCGGAGTCGTATTGATCAGATGGCCGCGGAAGGTGATCGCAGCGCAAAGGTGGTGCAGCGCGCGCTCAGCCAGTTAGATCGCTTTATGTCCGGCACACAGTTGGGGATTACGCTTGCATCCTTGGCGCTAGGCTGGATTGGCGAACCGGCGATCGCGGTACTAGTCGACGTCGCAATGCGAAAATTTGGGATCGAGCCAGCACCTGGCGCGCTGCATACTGGTGTCGGCATTGGCATCGCGTTTTTGGTCATCACGTTTTTGCATATCGTGCTTGGCGAGCTCGCACCGAAGTCAATCGCGCTCTCCAACCCGGAAGCGGTGAGTCGCATGGTGACGCGTCCCCTCGTGCTTTTTTCGCGGGTGATGTCTCCCTTTATTGATATGTTAAACGGGACGGCGAATGCGCTGCTTCGCGTCCTTGGTGTCGAGCCTGCCTCTGAAGGCGGACAAGTCCATTCGCCAGAAGAACTGCGGTTGCTCGTCATGCAAGCCCGCGCGCACGGCACGTTGGATGAGTCCGATTCCGCAATGTTGGCCGGCGTCTTTGATTTTCACAACAAACGTGCGCTCGACGTGATGCGGCCGCGCACGGAAATGGTGGCCCTCGCAGAAAACGTAGCGCTCGACGGACTGGTGCAGACGTTACGCCGCGAACGGTTCTCTCGCTATCCAGTATATCGGGAAACACCGGACGACATTGTCGGCGTATTTCTCGCCAAAGATTATTGGTTACACGAGGATCAAGCTCACTTTGTACTGCTCGATCATTTGCGCGAACCGCTTTTTGTCCCGGCAACGAGAGCTGCGGAGCGTGTGCTCGATGATCTGCGGCGAACGCGCGCCCATTTGGCCGTTGTGCTTGACGAGTACGGCGGGACTGCGGGCATCGTGACCATGGAAGATTTGGTGGAAGAAGTCGTCGGTGACATTGCGGATGAATACGATCCGTTTTCTCGAGAAGCGCTGCTCTTCGACGGGGTACTCGAGCTCGCGGGTTCGATTTCGCTCGTGGATGTGCGCTCGGATCACAAGTTGCCGATTCCGGAAGGGGATTGGTCGACCTTGGGTGGATACGCGTTTGCCATGGCGGGTCGTGTACCGCGTGTGGGTGATCGCGTGACATATCCGGGAGGTGAATTGGAGGTGGTCGCCATGGATGGCCGTCGTGTTGCGGCGCTTCGCGTGCATCGACGACCAGAGTTGGTAGCGCCGTGATCTCTGCACGAGCACTGCTGCTCCTGACGTGCAGCGCGATCGTTTGTAGTGCGTGCGCGGCGCGACCCCAAGACACGTTTGGACCTGCAGCAACCCCGGGAGCGTTGTCCGCATCGTTTCCGGCGCCGTCACGCCGCGTAGCGGACATTGTCGCACCGCGTTGGACTACTGAAGATTCGCGAGACAACGCTGGTGAGTTCGCGCGCGTCGCGGCGCTTGCCGGCGTTCATCAGGGAGCGCGCGTCGCCGACATCGGCGCTGGTGACGGCTACTACGTGATGCGCCTCGCACCGCTCGTTGGCGAGAGCGGTCGCGTTTATGGCGAAGATATCATGGTCGATTATCTGCGACTCTTGCAGCAGCGCGTGCTGCGTGGGCACGTTGACAACGTGCACGTCGTGTTGGGCGACCTGCATGACCCCCGATTGCCGACGGCATCAATCGAAATAGCTTTTATGATTCACATGTACCATGAAATCGGCCAGCCGTTTGGCGTGTTATGGAATTTGGCAACGGCGATGCAACCACGCGGGCGTCTTGTGATCTTGGACCTGGAACGGCCAACGTTCAATCACGGAACACCCCCCTCACTCCTGCGGTGCGAACTCGCGGCCGTTGGCTACCGCGAACTCTCGTTTACGAAGACTGGCGTGGAAGAATACGTCGCCATCTTTGAAGCCCCGAGTGCGGCCACGCGTCCATCGGCCTCGAGTATCCGTACGCAGCTTGCTGCACAGCCGTGCGTTGCCCCATGAGCATCGACAGCACGCCTGACCACCTGTTGCCGCCGGAACCCGACGCACTCGCTGTAGCGCCCGGTGTGCGAATTCCAATCACTGAGCTTGAGATGCGCGCCATCACCGGCAGCGGTCCAGGCGGACAACATGTGGTCAGGCGTGCTGTCGATGCTCATGGGGCAACGCA
>JANYFO010000455.1 GCA_025362635.1 Gemmatimonadaceae bacterium
GAAAAATTTCGGCAACGCGTACATGTCGCTTGGTCTCAGCGTGCCGGTAACGGGCCGATTCACTGTGCGGGTAGACGGTGCGCTTGGACGACAGATCGCCGGCTTACAAACCGGAGCAAGTGCGACGAACGTTGCTGCGGGCGGTGACGCGCGTATCGTCGGTCGTCACGGATGGGACGGAGCACTTGGCTATCTCTATCTCGACAATCTTGGCGGATTTCGCCTACGACAATTTCGCGCTGGATTGCGACACGCGTTTTAACGCACCACATCGCTCCCCACAGCGTCCGACCGCACCCACACTTCGTAAAAACTCGGGCCGTCCGCGAGCTGAATAGGCAGTCGCACTGCCAACCGATAGCGCGGTTGCGATCGCAGCAATTCTTCCTCGATTCGGTGCGCCCATGCGCGCTGCGGTCCATAGCGTAACACCACTGCGGTGAAATATCCGTCGCGAATGGCGCGGCGCGGAATACTGTCGTCGGAGACGCTCGTGGCGACTGCTCCTTGGTATTCGAAAAAATACGGATGCGTCCAGTGTGCATACGAAATTTTGTCGCCGAGGTAGTAGGCTCCGATGTCGGGCTCTTCACTCAGGACACGCGCGTCTGCCGATGCGATCGGACGGAGCGCGACGTACGCGCGACGTGTGAGGTTGGGCCAGTACGCGTATAAACGGTGCGCGGCGTTTATTGACGGGATAACGTTCCCACGCACGAGCAGCGCGAATGCCACTCCCGTCGCGGCGAGCGCTAACGCTGAGCTTCGCTCTTCGAACTGAAATTGAACCCATCGCGAGCCAACGGCCATTGCGCGTCCGGCCAATGGTGCGAGCAGTACGAGCGAAAACGCCACATGCTTGTGCAGCGACACAAACTCGTGAAGACGCGCGTGATTGAGTGGAGCAGCCATCGCAAACAGCAAGAGCACACCCACCACCCACCGCGACACGGGATTCGGTGTGATGAGCGCGGTGATGGCAAGCAGGCCAACCGCACCCCCGAGCTGCGCGGCAAAGGCGAGAATATCGTCGGCGCGACCGCCACTTGGTGCAACTCGGGTAAGCGTTGTCGCAAGGAACCCCGTGGCGATATGGCGTGTGTCTCCAATTGCGACGAGAACGCCGATAACTAGAAGCGCGCTGACAGCGACGACAAGGCCGCGTGACCGCCATCGTTGTGGTGCAAGGGCTACAGCCAAGAGCACGACTGCAGGCAGATAGAGCAATGCGGCGTACTTGATGGCCGAGGCAAGTCCAATGCACGCGCCCGCCACCGCCAGCCACGCGAGCGACGCGGCGCTTCGCTTTCGGTGTGGACTTAGCGCGCACGCCGCAAGCGCAAGCGCAAGCAGAGCAACCGATGGTGCATCGAAGGTGGCCAATCGTGCCAAGAACAACACAGGTGCTTGAATGGCAAATATCGCTGCCGCAAGCACGCCGCTGAGTCGATCACGAAACAGTTCATGCGTCGCGACGTAGACCGCCAGCATGGCGATAACCATGCAGGCAAAGCTCACGAACCGAGCGCCTTCAAGTCCTCCGGCACGATTTGCCGCAGCGGCAAGCCACGGATACAGATGTGGCGCACCGGAGAAATACGTTGCGAATGCTGGCAACGAAACATCGTTGACGCCGCTCGCCTCATGGATCATGCGGCCGGCAACTGCGTATGTCGCCTCATCAACGAACACGTCGTTTTTCAATGTTCGCGTTAACGACCACTGCGCCGTGGCGATAAAGCCTAGTGCGACAGCCGTCGCCGTTCGACGAAGCACGACATGCGTGTCGTCTCTATGACGCTCAGAGAGCAAGCAGCACAACTCCAATGCATGTCGCGAGTACGGAAAGGCTCGGAACGTCATGTAGAGCAAAGAGCACTGGGTCTTCACGCACTGCGCCGCGCAACGCCAAGACCCATAACCGCACCAACCAAAAAAGTACTGTTGGACAGAGCAGCCAAAGCACCTCAGGCGCTCTGTAAAGCCCTCGCACTTCCGGACTTGTAACGTATAACGCCAGCACCAACACGGCGACCATCGCCGCCGACGCGCCAAGCATAGACACGATTGGCAAATCCGCACCGTTGTATGCACGCCCCGGTACCGGCGCTGTGACTGGCTGTTCGCGTTGCACGAGCGCTCGTAACTCCGCAGCGCGCTTTAGCAACGCGAGACTTGCGAAAACAAACAAGGAGAACGCAGCGAGCCACGGTGAGAGTTTGACCTCGATGCCCGCAGCGCCGGCGGCCAACCGCAACGTGTAGCCAATTGCTAACGCGATTACATCTAGCGCGAGCACGCGTTTCAAAACGAATGAGTACGCCAGCATCAGGACGCCATACGTCAAAAGCACCGTGCGCACGCGCGGCGCGACGTCATTTGTCGCCAAGACGGCGAGCAGTATGAGCAGGAGCGCTAAACACAGCGCAAGAGGCGTCGCTAATGCTCCAGACGCAATCGAACGATCGCGCTTCACTACGTGCTGCCGATCATACGGCGCATCGAGCACGTCGTTTACCAGATATATCGCGGAGGCGACCAACGAAAATGCGAGCGTCACTAAGAGTGCATGCGTTATCGCGTGCGGATCGCGCCACGCGTGCGCGGTGAGAGTTGGTACCAAGACCAGGCCATTCTTTGCCCAATGGGTCGGCCGCATCGCCCGCAGCGCCGCCGCGCCCGTACGCGTCGGCGTACTCATGGAGCGATGAGTACTGTGACTTTTAATCGGAACAGTCATCAGGTTAAGTGGGGAGAGAGACGAATGTGGACATGGTTCGTCAAAGGAGACGAACACGCATCACATGCGGTTTCCAATTCATACACCGGCACATGGTTTCTCGGGGCCCGCTGCTGTTAAGTATAGCGTCGTCTAACGCTTCATCCTTTAATTCTACGCTGCATCTGGATCACTCGCCCTTGCCCCTGTCCTCGCCCTCGCCCTCGCCCTCGCGCGCCGCGGTCGCAACTATGGCGAAAGCGTTGTTTGCCGACGAGCCGGGATGGCGCGCACGCGTGCAGTCAATGCGGCCTGCCATCTGCCCGTTCGAGCGCGTGCTGCCGTGGATTCCAGCAAACGCCAACGTGCTCGATATTGGTTGCGGGGCAGGCCTCGTACTAGGGTTGCTGGCGCGTAGTGGTCGCGTCGCGCACGCCGTGGGCATTGATGCGGATGCGAACGCGTTGCAACGCGCTTTGCGTATGGCGAAACGTGTGCTGCCAACACGCCTCGAATTTCGGCACACCACCAGCACGGTCGATTGGCCAACGACCTTGTTCGACTGCGTGCTGCTGATCGACGTCGTACATCACATCGCACCGCGCGCGCAAAACAGTTTTGCTTTGGCGGCAATGGATCGCGTGCTACCTGGCGGGCGCTTCATATACAAAGACATGGCTTCGCGTCCCTACATGCACGCGCTCGTCAATCGCGCACATGATTTGCTGATGGCACGGCAGTGGATTCACTACATCGCGCCGGAGCACATGATAGGACTCGCTCGGTCACGCGGTTTTGTACTGACGCACCGCGAGCATGTGCGCCGACTATGGTATGCGCACGATCTTCTCGTATTTGAGCGAGCGGGCGGTTGATGAATGGCAACATGAGTGGTGACGGCACGCGCGGAAGTGTTTACCGTCGACCAGCGGCGCTAACTCCGCTGTCACTGCTGGCTCGGCCCGACGTGGACGCAGAGCCGCGTCGGATCTGGCTGTTGCTCGTGCTCGCCGTCGCGTTTGCGTTGCGCGCTTACAACCCACGGTTCAACTCTGCGTTTGAAGACGAGAGTTTCATGATTTTGATGGGGCGGAGCGTGCTCGCACACGCGCCGGACGTACCGATTTACATGCGCACAGCATTTGGTTGGTATTTGTGGCCGGTTGCCACGGCGTTGGCAGATTTTGGCGGTGGAATTATTGGCGTGCGATTACTGTCTGCGACGTTGGGTACGGCGGCCGTACTTGGGATGTATCTGTTCGCGCGCCGATTATTTGGTGATCGGATCGGGCTCGCTGCGGCGATGTTCTTTGCTGTCTGCTCGCCGGCGATTCTGACATCGCGCATTGCAACACACGATGCGGCCGGCGTACCGCTCCTAATATTCGCATTGCTTTTGTTTGTTCGTGGGTGGCAGAACGGCGAGTGGCGCGACTGGATCGGGTCGGCGCTCTGTTTCTTTGGCTGTTTTTTGGTTAAGCACCCGCTGGCCGTATTTTTCCCGCCCGCGTGCATCCTCGCGGTGCTGGTTGATCGCAAGCGCGGACTCGGCTTTGCCATCGTGCTCTCGCTCCTGATCGCGACTTATACGGTGTTCTATCTCGAGACAATCCGCGCTCTGCTGGTGTTTGTGGCCGGCTTCAATGCGTTTCGAGCGCCGAGTGAGCAGCTTTGGACCATTTACGTCAGCAATCGGCTTGATGTCTGGCTTTGCGCTGCGGTGGCGCTGGTAGCTGCTGCGCGCGGCGGTCGCCGTGAACGCATTATCATCGCGGCGCTCTTCGTTGGCGCCGCGACGTTCGCCGGCGTGCATGTTGCCCGTCGCCTGGACTATCACACGTGGAAGCACGCGGTATATGCGCTCGTCTTTCTCATTCCCGCTGCGGCAGCGGGCTCGGTCTCATTGGCTGATCGTTTTATGCGGAGCCAGCCCGTGCCGACCGCGGCGTGCGTACTTATTGTGGCGGGTCTCGTCTTTGAATCTGGTCGTCGCGGTTTGCTCGCGAACAGCGGTGGATTGCCGTTTCTGTGGCCAAACGCCAACGTAGTTTCCGACTTCTTGCAGGCACGCGTTCAGTTCGGTCAACGTGTGCTCGTCGATGACGCCGCCATTCGGTACGTGCTACTTGACCAATTGCCGCGAGATCACATTGTCGATCAATACTTCTTCCAGTACGGCGACAAAACGGGACCAGCCGCGTACGCTCAGGCGGTAGCCGACGGATGGTTTGATTACATCGTCTTGGATGGCACGACCTCAAGCGATGCACTCGCGCTCAAACGCGCGATCGAACCGACGGTTGGCATTCGTTACGTTGAACGCAATCGCGCCATGCAATCAAACACCGGCGAGGACGCGGTGATTTACGAGCGTGTGTCACCCGCGGTGACGCGTGCGCCTGATGCACCAGTGCTCGTGGTCAACACACCCAAGACCGACGATACTGTCCGCGTCGCTGGTCCGCGTCCCACAGTGGACGTGACAGGGCATGTTGATCGGTCGCCGCCGGGCGCCGTACTGCAAGTCGATGTGTTCACTGACCGTTGGTATCAGCAGGGGCCGCTCATCATACCCGAAATGCGCACCGGACGCTTTTCACGGCGCGTCATTTTAGGCGGTGAAGGCGCGCAGCGATGCGCTCATGTGGTGCGCGTCCGGTTACTCGGTGCTGCGAACCGCATTATCGACGAGGCCACTGCATCTCGAATTGTCCGTTCGTCGCCCGACAGTGTCGGCATACCCTGCCCGCGGGCGTTCTGAGAAAACCGCGTGGCGTCACCGCAACACCAAGGAGTTAGAGCGCTAAGAGTTTCAATGTCTACTTCAGTTCTACCGGGAAAGGACGATGCTCGAAACAGCGTCTCGTACCAAAGGTGAACGAGTAAGCTGGACACGCACAATCAGATTTTCCCGGCAACGGTTTGCGCCAAGGCCTTCCTGCTTGGTGATGTACGTCATAGTCGGTTACGCGTCACACAAAACAATGGTTTAAACTATCGCTCTATGCCACTAAACACCCGCCTGTTCATCTGTGCGCTTGCCGCGGCGCTTTCCACGCCGAAAATTTCTTTCGCTCAGACATGCACATCTGCCGAAGCGACTGCCAACCAGTGCTATATCCCGTCTACAGTGGCTTCGACGACAGTTACCGGTCGCGCTGTGGGCGTGGGCAGCGGGACAACGCCCGTCGTCGCCGCAGCGCGGTACCTCGGTGGAATTGCCTATTTTAAGAGCGACTTCTTCTTCTTCCAAGGGTTTTTTAACAGCGGCTTTAATGTGGCGAATCCGCTAGCGAACGCGGCAGACTACACGCTGATTGGCGGCAAGGGCGAAGGTAGCGGTTCCAGTATTATTGATTCGCCGGCTCCGTGGGTCGCGCTACCCGGCGTTTATTCAGCGTCGCAGGAGTTGGTGTTTGGCCTCCGCGTGAACACCTACGATTTCATCGGCGCGCATCAAACGGATTGGTTCTTTTCTGGATATGGGTTAGGCCGGAACTCTATCGGACGATATGACGGTATTGTCGGCGATCCTCCACAGTTAGGTTTTGCCAACTTATTTTTAGGAGGCACCGCGCCGGTTAGTGATGATGTCTCGGGCGTTCTACGTGCGCCTTCACCTGTATTTTGGACGTCGGCGTACAATGCGGGTCATGGATACTTTGACGGGACAGGGGCGAACGCAGTGCTCGGCTTTGAAGACAACCGTTGGGTGAGTGACGGCGACTTTAACGACGCCGTTATCGCGCTTGACTTTTCCGTCGTTCCCGAGCCCGCGTCGCTCGCGCTCGTTGCCGTTGGACTTGGTGTTACCGCTGCCGTGGCACGTCGCCGTCGAAAGCGCAACTTGAAGTCGAAATAAATCGAGTTCAGCGTCTTCGCTCTAGGTTATACAACGACAGCAAAACGCCCCGGATCTCGTGATGAGATCCGGGGCGTTTTTGTATCGCAGCACATCAAACTACCAGCGGTAGTGCGCGAACGCCTTGTTGGCTTCGGCCATGCGATGCGTGTCTTCCTTTTTCTTGATCGCATTTCCTTCGCCGCGGCTCGCCGCGAGCACTTCGTTGGCCAGCTTTTCCTTCATGCTCTTTTCGTTGCGATCACGCGAATACCCGATCAGCCACCGCATGGCCAGCGCTGTGCGACGATCTTGACGCACTTCGACAGGCACTTGATACGTCGCACCACCAACGCGGCGGCTCTTCACTTCCACGACAGGCTTGAGGTTGTTCAAAGCCTGCTTGAACACACCCACGCCAGGCTGGCTGGTCTTCGCTTCGACAATATCCATCGCGCCATAGAAAATACCTTCAGCGGTGGACTTCTTGCCCTGGATCATCAACGAATTGATGAACTTGGAGACGGTTTGGCTATCGTAACGCGCATCAGGCAACACGGTGCGCTTTACGGCGCTCTTGCGGCGGCTCATTTCTTCTTACCTCCTTTTGCGGCGGCGGCGCCTTTAGCACCAGCCGCTGCGCCCTTCTTGGGGCGCTTGGTGCCGTACTTCGAACGGCTTTGATTACGGCCGTTCACGCCAGAGGCGTCAAGCGTACCGCGAACGATATGATACCGCACGCCCGGCAAATCCTTTACCCGGCCACCGCGCACCAGCACGATCGAGTGCTCTTGCAGGTTGTGCCCTTCACCGGGGATATACGCGGTGACTTCGAGCTGGTTGGTCAGGCGAACACGCGCAACCTTACGGAGCGCCGAGTTCGGCTTTTTGGGTGTTGTGGTGTAAACGCGGGTGCACACGCCACGTTTAAACGGGTTGCTCTTAAGCGCCGGAGCTTTTGACTTCTCCACCACGTCCTTTCGGGCGCGACGGACCAGCTGATTAATCGTTGGCATTCGCCTGTAGGGTGTTCGGAAACCAACATCTACGTGAATCGCGGTGGCGATGAATCCCCACGCACGGGAGACATCCAAACGCCCGGTCTGTACGATGAACTCGCACAGAACGACGGGCACGGCCCTTCGCGGCACGGAACAGAATCGTAAGCTTAGTCAGCCGGTGGTTTCTGGTCAACCGACAGAGCGAAGAACCACCGAGTTTTGCGAGGTCGATTCGAGTTTCAGTGCGCGCCGCCCAGCGAAAACGCAATGAGCTCAGAGTTGTCGCCGCCACCGGTTGCCATCACGACGTACTGCACGCCGTTGGCTCCCCGATACGAGACTGGGTTTGAGTATCCGCGTCCCGCGGGCAACGCATGCTGCCATCGCACGCTCCCGTCGCGCGTGTCGAGCGCGTAGAGTACATCGCCTCCGCCGGTTGCGAAGATCAACCCACCCTTCGTCACCGTGCCGCCGACCGCGCCAGCAACACCGAGCGGCGGCAGCGTGACGCCCTTCAACAACGGATGATTCCGGATCATGGGCGTATCACCAAGCGGGACTTGCCAAAGCTGCTTCCCCGTATTGAGATCGATAGCCGTCATGTTGCCGTAAGGCGGCTTAATTAACGGAAGCTGCTGCGGGGGGGTATGGTCCGCCCTCCCCGAATCTGGGTCCGCCGTCACGCCCAGTCCGCTGCTGGCAAGGTCCACGGTGTAGTCGTAGCCGATCGTGTCGTTGGGGACGCCCTTCTGGATTCGATACATCGCAGGATTGTTCGTCCCTTTCACGAATAACGTGTGGGTTCCTGGATCGTAGGCCGTGCTGCCCCAGCCCGCGCCGCCGATGGAGCCAGGCATGACGATGGTGCCTTGCTCAGATGGCGGCGTGAAAATCGGACCACTGCGGTACTTTTTGAACACCTCGAGCGCACGACGCTTGAGTTCCGGCGTAAAGTCGATGAGGTCGTTTTCAGTGACGGACTGTCGCGCGAACGGCGCCGGATTAGTCGGCATCGGTTGCGTGGGCGAAGCGCGTTCACCGAATACGTCGCTAGCCGGGACCGGCTGCTCGACGATAGGCCAGATGGGTTGGCCAGTTTCGCGATCGAAGACATAGATCCACGCAGTCTTTGACGGCACGGCGACCACGTCGCGCGGAGCACCGTTCCAAGTGATCGTGGCCAGCACCGGAGGTGACGGGAGATCATAATCCCAGAGCCCGTGATGGACGATTTGATAGTGCCACACACGCTTGCCAGTTTTCACGTCGAGCGCCACCACCGACTCGGCGAACAGATTGTCGCCTTTGCGATCACCACCGTACCAATCATTGGTTGGCGTGGAGACCGGGAGAAAGAGCAGGCCACGCGCGACATCGAGACTCATGGGTGACCAGACGTTGGTGTGGCCCATGTACTTATAGGAGCCGTTTTCCCACGTCTCCCAACCAAACTCGCTCGAATCCGGAATGGTATGAAAACTCCACACGCGACGCCCCGTCTTGACGTCAAACGCCTGCACGTCACCCTGTGGGTCGAAGGGGTAGCGAATGCGATCGCCGACACCGTTACCAACAATCACGAGGTCACCGTACACGATCGGTGGTGAGGTGTTGGTATACTGTAGCTTGTTGACCGGGCGTCGTAATTGTGCGGTGAGGTCCACTTCACCGTTCACGCCAAACGATTGAATCGGCTTCCCCGTCTTGGCATCGAGCGCAAAGAGTTTCCATCGCGCATTGATGAAAATGCGCCGCTCGTTCGGTGCTGCCCACGTGGCGACGCCACGATGCACGAGCCCTGTTCCGTTGGACGGTTGTCCTGCACGCCAAATCTCTGGATCGAACTTCCAGAGCTGCTCGCCCGTCGCGGCACGCAGCGCGGCCACCGCCGCGTACCCGGTGGAGACGTACATCGTATCGCCGATCACGATCGGTGAGGCCTGAAACGAACCGGGACGAGCAGCCATCTGGCCTGCTGACGCGGGAATGCCTTTCTCCCCGGTGTTCCAACGCCAAGCCACCTTCAGACGACTCACGTTGTCGCGATTGATGTCCACGAGCGGTGAGTAGCGCATCGCGCCGGGATCGCCGCTGGTAGTGGGCCAGTCGACGCGCTGAGCGGCCGCAGGGAGCGAGCAGGTCAGCGAAAGCAGCAGCGCGGAGACGATGCGGACTGTAGTCACGGGTACCTTCGAGGTGGACCAGAGAACGCGGGGGGATAGCGATACACGACACCCTGCTTCATCACGAACGACACACGCATGAAGGCAGTCGCATCAGTTCGCGGATCGCCGTCGAAAGCAACCAAGTCTGCTTGGTAGCCAACGGCAACACGCCCAATCGACGCCCCGAGTCCCAACGATTCGGCCGACAGCGAGGTGGCCGAGGTGATCGCGTCGAGCGCCTTCTCACCGTTCTGCCGGACGCGGCAGGCGAGATCCCGAGCGTTTTGACCGTGCGCGCCAGCGACGGCGTCGGTTCCGTAAACCACCTTTAATTTTGGCACTGCCAGGTATCGCTTCACGAGTTCCTTTCGCAGACCAAGCGAACGCTCTGTCGCAGCAAACCCTTCATCGTTGTAGTTGCCGATACCACGAAACCACTCTTTGTGGTCGAGATAGTTGCGCGAAACGAGTTCGCACTGCGGTTCGAAAAACGTGCCGGCCTTGGCCATCATTTGGAGCGCTTCGTCGTCCACCAAAACGCCGTGATCGACCTGCGTACAACCCGCCCGCACTGCGGCTTTGGCTGCCGACGCTGCATGTGCATGTACAATGGAGCGCAGTCCGAGTCGCTTTGCCTCACCACAGGCGGCGTCGAGCTGCTCCTGTGTCATGGTCTGCACGCCCCCATCGCGAATGCTCTTTGAAGCAAAGATCTTGATGACATCCGCGCCGCGCTCACGAAACCCCCGCACGGCTGCGCGGATTGAATCGGGTGAACCGGTGTTCTCGTTCAGCGATCCGAGCGACGTCAGTACGCGCGGTCCCGCCAGCACCCCGCGGTTGATGGCATCACGGACCACCTTGTCCTCCAAGCCTCCCACGCTCTGCACCGTCGTGAATCCGGCCTGCAACATGCGCTGCGCGTTCCCTGCCACATTGAGAATCGCGGTCTGCTCGGTATCGCCGTCGTCTCCCTGATGCAGACGCTGCTTCTCGGTGATATACCAGCCCAGATGCACGTGGGTGTCAATCAAACCCGGCGCCAAGACGCGCGTCCCCAGATCGATATCCGCCTTGCCGCGCGCTGGACGCAACTCCGTAATGCGACCACCGCGAACGACGACATCAGTGTTGCGTCGCACGGCACCGGTGCCATCAATGACGGTGGCGGCGCGGACGATGAGCGTGACCGTATCTGGTGCCTGAGCACGCGCGGGGATCGTACTGACCGCGAGTGCAAAGGCGTTCGCCAGTATTACCCAGCGCCAGATCGACTGGCGCACGCTCACGGTGTGCCGACGTGGTTGATGTTGGTGTCGATCTCCAGACGCGATACCGGGAAGCAAGAGCTTTGGCCTTCGAGGTACGACGCAGCGCCTGGGATCTCTTTCGGGTCTAGGCTGCCGGGTGTGCTTGTCGCGGCCCAGCGACGAAGATCTGCGATGCGCCGGCCTTCCAACCACAGCTCAATGCCTCGCTCGCGTTTCAGCAATGTCCACGCTTCGGCGAGGTTGGCCGGACGGGCCGCGACCGGTGCGCCGGCGCTCGCGCGATTGCCGTCGATAAGCGTCATCGCATTCCCGATGTTTCCGCCACGCAACGCCGCTTCAGCTTCGATCAGTCTTGCTTCACGACCGGACGCCAAATTCACGCCTGCAGTGTTAGTGGCGTACTTTGACTGTGGCCACCAGTTCACCGCGCCGACCGGTGGGAACGCGCCGGACCCTTTAAGTGACGTCAGCGTGTACGACACACGCGGGTCTTTGGTCTCGTCGTAGTATTGCGAGTACCAGGTATTCCAGGTGGACGTCGCTTTGAAGAACGACTGCGAGCTCGAAGACCACATCGTGCGATTGTAGCCAAACTCGTCGACGTTGGCAAAGTATGGCATCTTGTATACAAACGCGGTCGGTACGCGTCCTGCATCCGCCACGGCTCCGGGCCAGTCCGCGAGCGCCACGCGCACTTGTGCGCGGCCGGCATACGCGGCATTGGTCAGCGTGGTGTTGTTCGCTGCCGCAGCCACCGCGATTGCTGCGGTAAAAGTGGATTCAGCGCGTACAAGATTGTCTCGTGCAGGCGTGGCAGGACCGCCGTTGATGATGCTGACGCACATGGCCTCTCCAAGGATGCGAGAGGTGAAGCCACGCCAGATGAGCGCCTGCGCTGCCTGCGGATGCTTCGCGAAGTCGGTAGGGCCAAGCACGGTTTGGAGCCGTTTAATTGCTTGGTCGCCGAGCCACCGGGAACGCGACAGGAGATCCCACGGCGTGCCCTGCTCCTCCGTCACCAAGAAACCAACCCAGTTGCGCGGCTCGATGCCGAACTGGCCGCTCTGTCCGGTCGGGAAGAGTTCGCGCGTGGCAACGGCGCTATGAAGGACGAGATAGTTCATGCCATCGCCCAACGTGTAACCCACGCCCGCGACCTGCGCCGCGAGCGAGAGCGAGTCGGAGAGAAATGAGTCCTGGGTGGGTCCGGGATTGCTGACGCTTAAGTCGCAGGCGGTCAGGCCGCCGAGAATGCAGGCGAGCACGAGACCACGTCGTGCCACGCGATTGTTCGTTCGCACTGTTTGTGTCATGGGCATGAGTCTCGGTTAAAACGTCAGGCGGACGGACATCAGGAAGGTGCGCGGAATCGGGATACTGCCACCGACGCTGCGTACTTGCTGTGTCATGCCGGTGTTACCTGTGGTGAAGCCGCCTGACGACTCCGCGTCGATGCCGGAATCCTTCGCCTTCTTCCACCAGAGCACATTCTGGCCGGAAAGCGAGACGAGTGCACTGGTGATGCCGCCCACCTTCAAGGCAAAGGAGCGACGCAGTGTAATGTCGCGCAGACGGAAGAAGTCGAGCGGAAAGATTGCGTAGTCGCGAATCGCCAACGATGAAATGCAGAGGGCGCGAATTTGCGCTGGGACGGCCGCGAGGTTGCCTGCATCAAGCTGCGAATACGCATTGAAGCACGACGGCCAGCGGATGCCGCGCACAATCGCCTCGCCGTCGAGCAGACTGTAGGCGAAGTGCCCACCCTGATACTCGCCGCGTGCGGACAGCGTGAGAGCAAACGGCAGCGTGAAGCTGGTGTTGCCGCCAATGGTGTGCGTCGGCGTGTTGGGCCCGATATCGCAATTGGCCTGACGCACGGGATTGGCAAACTCGTTCGGGTTACTGACGCAGAAACCGCGGATTTGCGGCACCGATTTTCCTTCAACAATCCAGCCGTTGTTGCCGAGCGTGAAAGGCGCCGCGCCACCGAGACTCAACACCTTGCTGTAATTCGTGGAGTAGGTGAAGCCGGCGTCCCAGCCGAATTTCGCACCCTGCAGGAGGATTGCATTGACGCCGAGTTCGACGCCGTGGCTTTCGAGGCGGCCGACGTTCTCGAGCTGGCTGGACCAGAGTCCTTCGGAGGGCGGCTGGCTGACAGCGAACAGAGCATCTTTGGTCTGACGACGATAGTTCGTAAAGTCGACGGTCAAACGTCCGCCCAACGTGGTACTCTCGAACCCGCCTTCAAACTCGGTCGTGCGTTCGGGCCCCAGATTCGAATTCCCAAGGTTTCGCGGAATGAAGGCCGAGGTGCCGCCCCAGCTGTATGACGTCCACGTGCGCAGTGCATCGAATGCGCCGGGCGCGCGACCGCTCTGACCATAGGCAGCACGCAACTTCAAGGTGCCGAAGCGCTGGGGCCAGAACGACTCATCGGAGACGACGTAGGATCCACTGATCTTCGGATAGCTTTGTAGGCCAAGCGATTTACCGAATGCGCTGTTGCCATCGAACCGCACGCCGAGAGTCAGGAAGTAGCGATTGCTCAGGTCGAATACGTTCTGCACGAACAG
>JANYFO010000005.1 GCA_025362635.1 Gemmatimonadaceae bacterium
GAAACGATGTCACCGTTGTACGTACACGAAGACGACATTCGCATTCAGGGCATCGTTGTCGGGGTGCTACGGCGCTACTAGCTCGCCTTTAGATCAGGCCGGCGGCTCGACGTGAGGCAAGTCGTAATCGTTGCAACGCCGTCGCACCTGCGCCCGAGGTGAGCGCACCGCGGGTAACGGCAACGGCGTCGGCGTACGTCGACGTGCGTCCGGCTACGTAGTACGCTGCGGCAGCATTGAGCAGAACGGCCGCGCGCGCACCGGGCGGACCGTTACCTCGCAATACGTCTTCAATGATCGCCGCGTTCTCGGCAGGGTCGCCGCCCTGCAGGTCTTCAGCGCGCACATGCGAAATCTCTGCTACGCGCGGATCGATTTCCCAATGCGTCGTGGTCCTGTTCTCAACTTCGGCCACGGCCGTTACGCCGAGCGGGGAAATTTCGTCGAGCCCAGGTTCGCCGTGCACCACCATGGCGCGTCGGGCGCCGAGCACAGCGAGCGCGTCTGCGAGCAACGTTAACCGGCCGCGCTCAGCGACACCCACCACTTGGCGACCGGCACGCGCCGGGTTAGCAAGCGGACCCACAATATTCATAACCGTAGGAATCGCGAGTTCACGCCGCACGGGACCTACGTGACGCAACGCGGGATGCATCAGCGGCGCAAACATGAATACGATGCCGGCTTCGGCAAGCGTCGCGGCCATTGCGGCCGGCGTTGTCTCAATCACCACACCAAGCGCTTCGAGCACATCCGCGCTCCCAGAACGGGACGTAAATGAACGATTGCCGTGCTTCGCGACGCGCACACCCATTCCCGCCGCAAGCAGTGCAGCGGCCGTGGAAATATTGAACGTTGTCAGGGTGCCACCACCGGTCCCACACGTGTCGACCAAATCCTCTGGGTTTGTGGTCGGCAAGACAATCATCGCGTTACGCAAGGCTTCGACGACGCCCGCCACCTCAGCCGCCGTCTCGCCTTTCACACGGAGGGCCATAAGAATTGCCGCAACCTGGGTGGGCGTGCCCTCACCACGCATGATCACCCCAAACGCGCTGGTGAGCGACGCGGCATCGAGCGACTCATGCGCGGCCAGCCGACGAATTGCCGCTGCCAGCGCATCAGTTGTCACGCATCACCTGCAGCAATCGTTCCGCCAATGCATTGCGCGACGCGACCAGCGAGATCACCAGTCCGAGCAGTCGCACGCGCTCCACGTCTTCGTCGGTATACACGCCACGCTGCGCGCGGTTTGTCAGGTTTAACACACCGACTAACTCGTCATGATACACCAGTGGAAAACTGATGAAACTCCCCGTCGTAAAGAATTGATCGCGCAGCAGCGGATGTTGCGCGGCTTCCCGCACATCCTGCACCAGCAATGGTTCGCGCGCTGCTGCTACGCGGCCGGCAACGCCTTCGCCAATGCGAATGCGCATCCCTTCAATGATGTGGGGGGCGATGCCACGCGCCGCCGCGAGGTACAAGTACTCGGGGTCGGGACTGCGCAGCATCAGCGAGCAGCGTTGCGCCTGCATATCATCGCCGACCAACGCCAAGAGTCCGTCGACCAAGGCACGCGCATCGCGCGTGGTTGCATCAAGGGACAGCACGCGATCGACCAGGTAGAGCGTGCGTGTGCGCTGCCGCAGTGCTTCACTACGTCGATGCAATTCAATGTGGACTTGCTCGAGTTGCCCCACGGCCGTCGTCAGCTGTTGGTCGGTCAGATCCGCGCGACGAATCGCACGACGCGCCTCTTCGCTTGACCGCGCTGCGTCGGCTTGCAACGCAATCGAGGTTGCCACATCGAGCACGGAGGTGGCGCGCGGCGTGTCGCGCACCACGCGGAGTTCCGATTCCAACGCGCCAAGTCGCCGGACATATTCCCCATGCACGCGTTGCGTAACGTCCTCGAGCGTTCGCACCGCCTCCTCCCGTGCATCGCGCTCTGCAAGACGACCAAACGCCAAATCAAACAACGCAATGGCTGGTGCGAGTCGCTCGGTTGTTCGGGTGCCAAAAATCTTCCGCGGTTCATATAGCGCCAAGACCGCCGCAAGCGATCCTTCAATGCGCAAACCGCGAAGCGCGAGCACACCACCGTCCAACGATGTCGCGAATCCAAAGAGGCGCGCATAATCAGCCGATTTATCGGTCACATCCACGAATTGCGCACCCACCGTCACTTTGCTGCGCAACGGCTCCGGCAAGTGGTCCAATGTCGTCTGTATGGACGACCGAGCAATCTGACCGCCGATTGGGGACAAACGCTCCCGCAGCATGTCACGTCGTGCATCGTAGTGCACAAACGCGCAGACGGCGCCACGATCAAGATCAGCCAGACATTCGCCGAGCGCGATGAGCGCGCCGTCGAGATCAGAAATGGCCCCAAGAGCGTGGGCGAGCGAGGCAAGAGAACGAGGAGGCATGACGAAATGGATCAAACAGCGACGACCGCGACCGCGCAATGCGCGTGGGAATACTTGTTTGGCATATGGGTGCCTTCAAGATCGTGCCGAATCGCCAGTGTGAGCGAGTTGAAGCGCGACGGCTGTGCCTTTATCTTCTGACATCTATGGACCCACGCCCAATCCTCTTGGTAACCCAGTACGACGGAGGACAATTCTCGGGCTGGCAGCGACAGCCAACCGCGCGCACGGTGCAAGGCGCCATGGAAGCGGTCCTCCTCAAATTGTGTGGCGAACCGATCGCCGCGGTCGGCGCAGGGCGGACGGATGCAGGCGTCCATGCGCATGGGCAAGGCGTGGGTGTTCGGGTACCATCGCAATGGAGGCCGGCCGCGCTCCAGAAGGCGATGAATGCGTTACTCCCCGATGATATTTGGATTGCCGAGGCCTGTCGTATGGACCCATCGTTTCATCCACGGCGCAGCGCGACGGCGCGGCGGTACGGTTATCTTGTGGGTACGGATGCTGCCGCACGGTCACCGTTTCGGCGGCGGTTTGAGTGGGCAATGCATCGTACGCTTAACGTTGAGGCGTTGCATGAGGAAGCCGCGGCGCTGGTAGGAGAACACACGTTTCGTGCTTTCGCGATCGCACATACAGCGCCAATCGATGACCATCATCGCTGCGTAATTCACCACGCGCGCTGGATGGAGCGCGAGGGCGGCTGGGTCTTCGAGATCGCCGCGAACCGATTTCTTCATCACATGGTCCGCTTCGTAGTTGGCACGATGATCGATGTGGGACATGGACGCAGGCCGCGCGGCACAATCGCGCGGTTGCTCGTTGCAGCAGACAACGCCGACACTTCCGCACCGGCACCCGCACACGGGTTGTCGTTGCGACAGGTGACGTATCCGTCAACGCTTTTTCTTGCCGAGCCTCACACGCCATGAGACTTTTCCTTGCCACCGATGCGCTCGATGACGT
>JANYFO010000008.1 GCA_025362635.1 Gemmatimonadaceae bacterium
TCGCGTGGACGTGGCGCCCCGACAGCGGTTCCGCTCCGCCCGAGTACAAAAATGAGAGCACGCCACTGATGGTTGACGGTGCGTTGTACTTCACCACTGGAACGAATCGCGCCGTGGTGCGTGCCAATCCGGCCACTGGCAAAAGTGTATGGCGGTACGAACTCGATGAACACCTGCGGGCGGCGGTGGCGCCACGACGTGGCTCCGGTCGAGGCGTGGCAACGTGGGGCAGCGGTGCAATGCGGCGCATTTTCTATGTCACGCCAGGCTTTCAACTCGTTGCGCTTGACGCGGCGACCGGAAAACCAATCTCCAGCTTCGGTACGAATGGTGTCGTTGATCTCAAGACACTGCTCGGCGTGCCGCTTGATGTAAACACGGCGGCGATTGGTTCTAGTTCACCACCACTCGTGTTCGAAAACACCATCGTGATCGGACCGGCGTTAGAAGTTGGACTACGTCCGACATCGAAACACAATGTGCCGGGTCGTATTTTGGCCATCGATGCAAAAACGGGCACGATGCGATGGCGCTTCAACACCATTCCGCAAGCTGGTGAATTCGGCAACGACACGTGGAAGGACAGCTCATGGTCGTACACTGGCAACACCGGTGCATGGGCACCATTGTCGCTCGATGCGGCGCGCGGACTGCTGTACTTGCCCGTCGAGGCAGCAACCGGCGATTACTACGGCGGCCATCGTCCCGGTGACAATCTTTTTTCGTCAACCCTGGTCTGCCTCGATATTCGCACCGGAAAACGGCAGTGGCATTATCAAATTGTGCATCACGACATTTGGGATCTTGATGTAACAACAGCGCCTATTCTCGCTGACGTTCGCGTAGACGGAAAGCTCGTCCCAATGGTCGTGCAGCTGACGAAACAGTCGTTTGCATACGTGCTTGATCGGGTCACTGGAAAACCGGTCTGGCCAATTGTTGAACGTGCAGTACCCGCATCCGATACGCCCGGCGAACACGCGTCTCCGACACAGCCGTTTCCCACCAAGCCCGCCGCATTTGATCGACAAGGCATCACGGTTGATGATCTCATCGACTTCACGCCCGCGCTACGTGCCAAAGCTCTCGAACTTGTAAAACCATATCGACTTGGCAAACTGTTTACGCCGGCCTCGCTGTCACAGGCGGCCGATGGAACGCGCGGCACGCTCATCATTCCTGGATCATTGGGCGGTGCCAACTGGGAGCACGGAGCATTTGACCCGGAAAACGGCATCGTATATGTCGGCTCGCACACCGAGCCTGCGATGATTTCACTCGTGCACGACGCGAAGCGTTCCGACATGGATTTTATTCTTGATCGTGGCAGCGCACCAACCGTTGACGGTCTCCCACTCATAAAGCCGCCGTACAGTCGGATCACCGCCATTGATTTGCACACCGGTAATCACCTGTGGATGCGCCCGAGTGGCGATACGCCGGCAGCGATACGAGATCATCCGGCGCTCCGCGGCGTAAATATTCCAAACACCGGCGGCATCGCGCGTCCTGTAATGGTCGCGACAAAAACGCTGCTGTTTAGCGCCGAGGGTTGGAGTGGCGCGCCGGTGCTGCGCGCGCTTAACAAGCGCACCGGTGAAGAGGTTTGGCGCATGACGCTGCCGGGGTCCGTCAGCAGTTCACCGATGACGTTTCGTCACGCAGGCAAGCAGTACGTCGCGTTTTGGGTGGACGATCCGCGCACACAGCGTCCGTCTGAACTGATCGCGCTGGCGCTACCTTAAACGGTGTGTCACGGACTTTTTGATACGCTTCGCCAATCGCTTGGAGTCGCGATTCGCTTCAAAGAGATGCCCGCGCGTGCTCTCCGTGTACCCCATGAAATACAGCCCGCGCTGATTGGTCGGAAAACCTGAGCGATAGCACGGATATCCGCGCGCATCGATCAGTCCGGGCGCATCGACCAACGCAGGCAGTCCGGTTGTAAATCCTGTTGCGCTGACAATGACGTCAAATCCTTCGGCCGTCCCGTTTTGGTAGACGACACCGGAGGACGTCAGGCGCGCGATATCCTCTCGCAAGTGAATGCGGCGGGCTTGTACGGCGGGAAGCCACCCGACGTCAATGATCGGAACTTTGTGCGCTGTAAAAGGCTGCCATACGGCAGGACGCACGCCGAATTTGGTCAGGTCACCGGTCGCGCGGCGTGCGATGAAGGCGCCGAGTCGATCGGCGATGCGCGCTGGCAACGGACTCATGGCAATACCGAATAGCTGCACCGGAGTGCCAAGAAATTCGCGTGGCACCACCGGCGGCGGTGTTCGGATACTGTTGGCGACAAACGCCGCACCTTGCTCCACGAGATCCACCGCAATCTCGGTTCCACTGTTTCCAGATCCGATAACGAGGGCGCGTTTGCCTTCAAACGCGCGACCGCTTTTGTATTGCTCGGAATGCAGCAGTTGACCGTGATACTCGTTCCGCCCTTCATAGTTGGGCATCGATGGCACGCTGTATTGCCCCGTGGCGACAATAACAACATTGGCGCGCCACGTGCCGCGGTTCGATTCTATGAGCCAGTGTCCTTCGTCAGGTCGAATCCTGCTCACTGAGCATTCTTGTATGAATTGGAGATTGAAGTGATGGGCATAGTCTTGCAAATACTGTACGAATTGATCGCGTGACAGGTATCTGGGATTCGTACGAGCAATCGGAAAGTATGCGAGCCCGGAGAACGTGCGCATCGTGTGCAAGTGCAGTCGGTCGTACCGGTTGCGCCAGACATCCCCGATGTTTGTGTGCTCGTCGAGGATGATCGAATCAATGCCATGGTGCTTGAGCGCGCCCGCGATGCTGAGCCCAGCAGAGCCGCCGCCGACAACGACGACATTCACGTCGGTAATTCGCGTCGGTCGCACAAGAGGCATATGTTCGCGGCTCGGGAGTAAGAAAGATGGAAGGCTCGCTGAGCAACGAAGCCAATGCAGACATCAACAATCTGTCGGCTGCGAGCCCGGGCGGTTAGGGAACGTCACAAGCTCGGCGTTTGTTGTTCCCCTATGTCACACGTCACACTTGCATTCGTTGCGCCGTGGGAATGTTCGCGCGCGATAGCCAATATTCCGCGCGCGCCGCGCGATGATGTCATCGTCGTCTTCTTGGAGTCGGTAGCGAAAGGCGCAGCGCTACCGTGGCATCGGCAGAAGTTGGTGCTCGTACTCTCGGCGATGCGACATTTCGCTGATAAGTTACAACAGGCGGGCTATCGAGTTGTCCTACGCAATTGTCCATCATATGCCGATGGTTTGCGTGACATCGCTCAAGAGTTCGGTGCCACGCGCGTCGTCGCGACGGAGGGACGCGAGCAAGACATGGTGGATGAGCTCGCGCGCGCAGACGTGCTGTTGCGCGCAAACAGCGTCGCGTTTGTACTCCGGCCCGATCGTGGTTTTCTCGCGACGCGAGAAGAGTTTGCCAATTGGGCCAGCGGCCGCAAGGAATATCGGATGGAATGGTTTTATCGAGAGATGCGGCGCAAGCACGGCATTCTTATGGAGCCGGACGGTAGTCCGAGTGGGGGTGCGTGGAACTTCGATGCGGAGAATCGAAAACCTTGGCCGAAAGGTCGTGCGGTTCCGGCCGTGTGGCGCGTGGAACCAGACGAGCTAACGCGAGCGCAGATGGATCGTGTATCGCGATGGCGTGACAAATGGGGCAGCGTTGACGATTTCGCGCTACCGGTTACACGCGCCGATGCGAAAGCTTGGCTCGAACGCTTTATCACGGATCGGCTTCCGGAGTTTGGTCCGTACGAAGATGCGTTAGTCGATGGCGAGCACGATCTGCTGCATTCGGCGCTGTCATCGATGCTTAATGTCGGGTTACTCCATCCACTGGAAGTCGTGCGGCGCGCGGAGCGTGCGTGGCGAGACGGTGCAGTGCCGATCGCCTCCGCCGAAGGGTTTGTGCGACAAATTCTCGGCTGGCGCGAATATATCCGCGGCATGTATTGGCACTTGATGCCTGGCTTGCGCACCAACAATGCCCTCAATGCGTCGTTGCCATTGCCGCGATGGTTTTGGGCACCCGACGGTGAAGCGTATGATGAAAGTCAGACCACGAGCGCCCCCTGCGGCATGCGCTGTTTGTCCGACTCCCTCCGGAGCGTGCGCGATCATGGTCGCGTGCATCATATCGCGCGGTTGATGGTGCAATGCAATTTTGCAACGCTGCTGGGCGTTGAACCCGCGGCTCTCTCTCGCTGGTATTGGTGTGCATTTACCGATGCATACGAGTGGGTCGAGTTACCGAACGTGATGGGTATGGGGACGTGGGGTGATGGTGGTACACTCGCCTCCAAACCGTACGTCGCTTCGGGCGCGTACGTGAATCGCATGGGCAATCACTGCGCATCGTGTCAGTACGATGTGAAACAACGCAGCGGTGATACAGCGTGTCCATTCAACGTATTGTATTGGGATTTCCTGGATCGACATCGCGAGCGTTTTGTAAACCATCCCCGCATGTCGATGATGATTCGGCATGTTGCAAACATTTCTGAGCCGGAACTGGTCACGATTCGTCGTGATGCAGCCGCGTTTCGTGCCGCGCTCGTGTACGACAGTTCATTTTCTGCACCAATCGTCGAAACCATTTCGCGCGCGGACGCGAACGCGTAGCATTCCGGCGTGGAGCCACGCGCCGTCTTGCCAACCGAAGTGCCCGTTGTGGAGCCAAAGGCTCGGCGACGTGCACACGTGCGCCCGCCGACATCGACACCGACACAACGAAAGGCGCTCCGAGACTTGGTGTGTGCCGACTGCGAGAATCGCCCTGGCGTGTATCGTATGTTGGGGCCATCGGGGATGGTGCTGTATGTTGGGCAGTCTCGTGTCCTGCGTACGCGTTTGCTGTCGTATTTTCGTGCGCGTGGCAAGCGCGATAAGGCCGCGCGGATTTTGCGCCATGCTTTTCGCATTGAATGGGAGTACACGGCGACAGAATTTGGCGCGTTGCTGCGTGAACTTCGCCTCATCAAGCAGCATCGTCCCACATTTAATTCGCTGATGGTCACCGACGACTGGCCGCGTGGTTACGTCGCACTCACCGGCGGTGTGGTTCCTGGTTTGCGCGTCGTGCCGCGTTCCGATGAGCCTTCCGCCCTTGCCCTGTTCGGACCGTTTCGCCGCGTCGGTCGCCTGCGTGAAGCGGTGCGGTCACTCGCCGACGTCATGGGCCTTCGGGATTGCACGCTTGATGAGACGGTACATCGTGCTTCCGAAAGTCCGTTGTGGTTCAGCGCTGACGCCACCACTCGTGTCGGACGCGGCGGACGCACTCGCGCACCGGGATGCCTACGCCACGACCTCGGCACATGTGCCGGTCCGTGCATTGGTGCGGGTGACGGCGCCGTGTATCGCGAAGCGGCCACACACGTGCGCGCGTTTCTCGAAGGAAACAGTGATATCCCAGTTGTCCGATTACAATCGGCCATGATTGCGGCGTCGCAAATGATGGAGTTTGAACGGGCGGCCATTCTGCGCGATCGATTGGAACGCGTGTCGTGGTTGCATCAGCGCGTGCAGCACTTTCACGCCAACGTTGACCGGCTCACATTTCGGTATCATGCGCTTGGTGCAGATGGAGCCGAGTGGGTTTATCTCATTCGACGAGGCACCGTGCGCGCTGAGGTACCTGCGCCAAAATCTGCGGCAGCGCGTAAAGCCCTCGAGCAACTGGCCAGTCGTATTTACGAAGGTCCAGACATGACCGGTGCGGATATTCCGACGCACGACCTCGACGAGTTTTATCTGGTCGCGAGTTGGTTTCGACGTCGACCCGCCGAACGCGAACGGGCGATCGCGGCACGCATAAACACACAAAGTGCCCGGGTTTCCCCGGACACTTCGTGAACATCCACCGTCCGCTCGCTTCGGGTCCCGCCCCTGGTTGACGGAACGATGGAAACCCTTATTAGCCCTTCTTCGCCTTCTTGTTGCCTTTCTTCTTGGTCGAGTCAGACTTAGCAGCCATCTTCTTCGTGGTGTCCTTCGCGGCCGGAGCAGCGGCTGGAGCAGCGACCGGTGCAGCCATTGCTGGCGCTGCGGCCGGCTTGGCCGTCTTGGCGGGCGGCTGCTGTGCTGAGGCGGTGCTGGCAATCACGAGCGTGGCAGAAGCGATGACGAGACGAATGCGGTTCATGCAGTACTCCGGGGGGAGAGTGATAAAAATGTGTTGAGCAAGGAATGCGCTGCGAGCAAACAGCTTACCCAGATAGCACACCCGTCGCAGCGTATGTTACGGGCATAGTTACTCCTTGCAAGCGGAACAGTAGGACGCCCGACCTTAACCGCCGATTAACAACCGCATCCGGTTTCGCCCGGAATGGTTGTCCACCCGTCGCCCCCCTGCCTGTGCGTCTGCTCGTTGTCGAGGATGACCCGAAGTTGGCCCGAGTAATCGCCCGTGGCTTACGCGAAGAAGCGTACGCCGTTGATGTGTGCGGCAATGGTCGCGAGGCCATCGTGCAAGCGGTCGTCAATAGTTACGACGCCATCATTCTTGATGTCATGTTGCCAGGTGCCGACGGCATTACCGTGTGTCGCGAGCTGCGCGCGCGTGGCTTGCGCACACCGGTGTTAATGCTCACTGCGCGCGATGCCATCGCGGATCGGATCGCTGGTCTCGACATCGGCGCCGACGACTATCTCACCAAACCATTCGACTTTGGGGAGCTGCTTGCGCGACTGCGCGCCTTGCTTCGTCGTCCTGAATCGTTAGAGCCCGTACAACGGCGCATCGGTGATCTCGAAATTGATGTGCAAGCGCACGCAGTCACGCGCGCCGGTGTGCAGCTCGCGCTCACAGCGAAAGAATACGCATTGCTCGATCTGCTCGCGCGCCACGCTGGACAGGTCGTGTCGCGCGCCGACATTGTCGCGCACGTGTGGGACGACAACCATGATCCGTTCACGAACGCGGTCGAAGTGTACGTGAATCGGTTGCGCGGTAAGATTGACCGCGCTCCATGGACGCCACTTATCCATACACGGCGCGGCGCCGGTTACATGCTCTCTGAAACTGTCCCTGCATAAACGGCATACCATCGTTTTATGATGCGGCGCTTTCGTCCATCTATCCGCCTTCGACTCACGCTGTGGAACGCGAGCGTGCTCGCGCTGGTCCTCATCGCCTTTGCGACGGCGGGATGGCTGACGTTAGAATCGGTGCTGCGCGATCGTGGCGACGCGACCGTTCGTGAGTCAGCGCGCGCCATTGCGGGCGCCGTGGTGGCTGAGCGCTACGCAGCGCGCGCCCGAGGCGAAATTGCACGCGGTCGAGGTGAGGCCGCGCGGAATGCGCTCCGCGAATTGCGCACGGGAAACCTCGACGTCTTCATTGCGGACGAAGCCGCACGCGTAGTCGCTGCCAGTCGCAGTCCTGTTCGGCCGCGTCCAGGTAGCGCGCAACCTGTCATCCCGGTGGCGGTCGCCCGACCTGCAGATCGCGACACCGTCAATATGCCGGCTCCGGTGCGTGATCTCTTTCGTGAACCCAGTAAGACCGGTGATGTGGTGTTACGCACTGTACTCATTGACGATGTCCCGTGGCGCGCGGCGGTGATTCGACTAGCGCCCGGTCCGGACAATGCCGAAGAACCAGCGTTGCACGTAGGTGTGTTGCGATCAGATGACGAGGATATGGCTGTCCTCAGTCGGGTGCGCCGGACGTTGTTTTTTGCAATTCCCATCGCGCTGCTCGTCGCCATCGTCACTGGCTACGCCATTGCGCGACGAAGTTTGGAACCGATGGACGAAATGGCGGCGCGCGCCGCGCGCATTTCTGCTGCGACACTCGATGAACGTCTCCCCGTAGTGAACGCCCACGACGAACTCGGCCGATTGGCGATGGTCATCAACGACCTGCTCGGTCGAGTGGATGTGGCATTTCGGAAGCAAAAGCAGTTTGTGGCGGATGCCTCACACGAGTTGCGCACGCCGATCGCGATTGTGCGCGGCGAAGCCGATGTCACGTTGCAACGTCCGATGCGCGACGAGCACGAATATCGCGAAGCCATCGCGATTATTCGCGACGAATCGGTGCGGTTGACCCGTATTGTTGACGATCTGTTTTTGTTGGCACGAACGGATGCGGGTAGTCCGCTGGACCGGCGCGAACGCGTTGATGTGGCGGAGTTGCTGGCAGCTGGTGTTCGCAGTGTGCGCAGCATCGCCGTGTCGCGATGCGTTGCACTGGAGTGTGTGTTGCCAACCGAGCTCACGCCGGTCCTCGCGGTGAATGGTGATCGCGCGTTGCTGCGACGGCTATTGCTGAATCTTCTCGACAATGCACTCAAGAATACGCCTAAGGATGGAAAGATCAGTGTGACTTTGACTGCCACGGTGCAGGACGTGGCGTTCGTTGTGGTTGATACGGGGCGTGGCATTGCGACCGAATTGCGACCGCGCATTTTTGATCGGTTTGTACGCGCGTTACCTGAACATGATGGCGAAGGGATGGTAGTGAGCAGCGATGCGATTGCCAGTGGTGCGGGGTTGGGGTTGGCGATTGCGCAGGCCATTGCCGCTGCACATGATGGGCAGATTGCGTTGGACGAGTCGAGTGTTGGTGCGAGTTTTCGGGTGACGTTGCCGCGCGCGTAATTCGATTTTCACGCTGTCAGCAAACCCTTGATCGCGCCTTTAGAAAGCTTCGTTACGCGTTCGACGAGTGGTGCGAGTGCGCCTAACAGCGTCAGCGATTTCGATCGGATGAGCAGCGGCTTGGGGATGGCGCCCGCCTCCCCAAGCACGCCGATCTGCCTTCAACACGAGAAAGGGATTCGGAGATGCGACGATCCACCCCAGTGCGAAGACTGAGCTGTTCCATTATTGCATTGAAAGTTTCGGTACTCGCGGTAAGCGTCAGCGCGCAGCCCAAAAGCCGCCCAGTGTTGGTCGTGATAGAAAGTATCCGGGTGATGGAAACCAATACACTGTACGTTGGTAGACCAAATGCTATCACGTAATCGCCGCGCGTGAAACGCATTGATTTACTTCGACACATTGAAGCACACGGCTGTCGATTGCTCCGCGAAGTGGGAGCCACTCCGTTTCGTAAGCTCAACTCGCTAAAGCGCTTCTTGCTGGCTGCTTTCTTTCCGTTGACGCGTTGGCGGCCCAGCGACCCGCACTCGTCTGGTTCGAGTGATGACCGAAATGTTCACGCATCGTGCGCGCCAACGCACTCTTTAGTAGGTGATTGATCTGTCGCAGTTTACGAAAATAGGCTGCCGACATCGGCAGCCTATTTTGATTGTCCCTCCCGTCCTCATAACTGTCGTCAACGTCGACGATTTACCTCGCTACCCGTTAGCCGCGCATCATCGATTGCATTCGCTGCACCGCCTCCGCGCGACCCAGCTCACTAATGCTTCGTCAGCCCACCCAACGTGATGCGGAATTCCTTCGCGGTCGCGTCGTAGTTCACGCTGTATGTCGTGGGATAGCTGCCAGGCTTCGCCCATTGCGTCGGTTGCGGAATGCTTTTCGTGGCGTTCACCGGGTGGCTGTCGAGAAATGCCTTCGTGATCATCGGCTCAAGAAAAATGAACTGACCGTCCCACGAACCGAAAATGAACGTACTCGTAAACGGTTGTCCATTAAACTCGGGCGATTTCACGTCCGTCCAGTGCACGCCCATTTGCGGGATTGCGCTCGCGACGATCGGCGCCGGCGGCGCCACGTAACCCGCTGGCACGAACGCGGCGGTCGGCACATTCGCGGCCTTCGTCGCCCACTGCGGATCGTTCGGCAAAATTGCCATCTGCGTCGCCGAAGTGACGGTATAAAAGTGCATGTCAAAGTGCGGCAGGCCGTAGATCTGCGCCGGCTCATGGCCGAGCGGATTCCATCCCAACTCCGCATGATCGAAGCCGGTGCCTGCGGCTTCCGCCGGCAGCGTCAGCGTCGCCATGAGCGCAGTGGGATTCGGCCCGCTCACGGTGGTGGGAAGGCCGGTCATCGCAGTCTCAGTCATGGCGATGCCGATGGCCGAGGCCGCGCCCGATGCGTCCGTCTGCACCCAGGCACGCGCGGAGCCCTGCGCGAAGGTGACAGTGGGACCGTACACCAGCGCCGACTTGTTAACGGCGGTGGTGCTATCACTGCAGGCGATCGCCACGCCGAGCGTGCTGATCACGACGACAGCGGTGGCGCTGAGGAGTGTCTTCTTCATGTGCGTATCTAGGTGAGCAGGTAGTGATGGAAATGCTAACAAAAGCTACAGCGAAAAACCGGGCTCTTCTTTTTTATCCAACGCTGTATAAACGGCACCGCATCCCGTTTTTGCTAGCTGCCTCGTGCAGGCGATGTGAAGATTCACTGTGGGGACCGATCTGCACAGTGAAGCGCGACGTCTTTTCGACGAGCGGCTTAAGCTCGAGGCTTGTTGCTGCGGGGCTGCCAACCGAGCAGCTCGACCATACGCTCGATTGCTCGGCGCTCGTGCACGAAGCGCTAATGCGCATCATCGTCGGCACCGCCCCGGATATACAGACGTAGCGCGCGCACGATAGCGGGCTGACCGCTGACAAGTCATGGCGCCGGTGGTCCGGAGTTTTTTAGTAAACCAGACAAGGCGAAACGAACTATCCGGTTTTCAAAGGCCCGTCGACCTTATACGTACTGAGGATGATACCGGACGGCAGTGCTTGCGTGCCGACGAGCTCAAATGCGCGTGCTGGAGTTCCCCCTGCAAAAAAGCGCTTTCCCGCGCCCAACAGCGTGGGGTAAATGGCCAGCATGACTTCATCCGCCAGCCCGAGTTCGAGCAGCATCGATGTCAGCGTGGAGCTACCCGAGAGGATCAGGTCCGGACCGTCCTGCGATTTGATGCGGCGAATGCCCTCGACGACGTCCAGCCCAAGGCCCTCGCATGGGCCCCAATTGAGACTTTCCGGACGGTGGGTCGCGACGTATTTCGTCGCTGCATTAAGGCCGTTCGCCATCGGACTGTTCAGCGCCGTCGGCCAGAAGCCGGACCAAATATCGTAGGTGCGACGGCCGAGCAGCAGATCAAAATTTGTACCGTACGCCGCGAGCATTGCATCCCGGCCAACGGGGGTCCGATAGGGCGCGGTCCAGTCGCTGTAAGGGAAATCGCCGTCATCCGCGGAGTGCTGGATCACGCCGTCCAGCGAGATGTGTTCGATGAGTTTGAGCGTTCTCATTCTGTGTCTGCGTGTTTTGGGGTTTGAGTTTCTATTCTATTGACACTGCGAAGAACTCTCGAGCCGCGGCAACAATCATGTGAATTGCGTCGAATGTCCATAATGACGCAGAGCGGTTTTTTGATTTCAAGACAGGATCTCGACGAGAGAGCGCGCGGCAAAACGACTCCGAACGGTCAACGTCCGGTGAGAATTTCATCGCTCCATCTGCACACGCCGCGACAACGCCATCAATTGCCAGTACAACGCACGAATTTCGTCGTCCGGCAACCCCGCTGCTCTCGCTAACACCGTCGCGCGCGACACCACCGCTGCCTCACGCGTTGGATCCGTAATGGGTTGACCAGACGCCACCTTCACGCGCCCGGCCTCGCGCGCCAACATCGTACGGCGCGCAATGGTTGCAATAATCGTTTCATCTAATTGCTCAATTTCGTCGCGCAGCTCGCGCAACGTACGCACGGTTGACGTACGCTCGGTTGACGTACGCTCGGTTGACGGCGCGCTCGCACTCGTCATGCCGCACTCCGCGCACGGCGATCATCAGTGGGGGCAAGGTCCCGACCCACCGCATGCGCCACAGCGCGGAGCTGCATCATCATCGACGCGAACGCCGCCGGCTCAAGCGACTGCTCGCCATCCGAACGCGCGTTCACCGGATCGGGATGCACTTCGATGATCAATCCGTCCGCACCAGCAGCAATCGCAGCCATCGCCAACGGTGCCACCAAATCCGCACGACCACCAGCATGACTCGGATCCACAATGACCGGCAAATGCGATTCACGTTTCAGCACCGGAATCGCCGCAATATCCAACGTGTTGCGCGTCGCCGTTTCGTACGTGCGAATACCGCGCTCACACAACATCACATCGCCATTGCCCTGCGCCATAACATATTCCGCCGCCATCAACAGCTCGGAGATCGTGGCGGAAAGCCCACGCTTCAGCAGGACGGGGCGTCTCACACGACCCACTTCCGTCAGCAACGGAAAATTTTGCATGTTGCGCGCGCCGATCTGCAACACGTCCGCATACGACGCGACGAGTTCGACCTGTCGCGGATCCATGACCTCCGTGACAATCGGCATTCCCGTCTCGGCACGGACGTCGGATAACATCTGCAACGCTTCTTCGCCCATACCCTGAAATGCATACGGCGATGACCGCGGTTTAAACGCACCACCGCGTAACATGCTGGCTCCCGCCGCGCGCACGTGACGCGCGGTATCGAACAACATGTCGCGTCCCTCAACCGAGCACGGACCAGCAATCACGACAATGTCACGACCCCCAACGACAGTGTCCGCAGCATCGCCGAAGCGAATGGTTGTATTCTCGGCCGCAAATTCGCGCGACGGCAATTTGTAGGGTTTGAGAATGGGCATCACACGCTCGACACCATCGAGTTGCGTGAGCGCATGTTCACTCAACCGCGCCTCGTCACCGATGCAACCAACAATGGTGCGGTGTTCACCGCGTGACACGTGCGCGCGTAATCCAGCACTTTCGACGTGCTCGATAATGCGATCAAGCGCGTCGGTACTGATGGTGGCTTTCGTGATGATGATCATGGTAGTTGTGCGAGGCAGAGAGTGAACGTGCCCGCAAACCCCGTGCTGCCGACCCTCAAAACACGCGAGGCCCGTGCAGTGTGCACGGGCCTCGCGGTGGTCAGGTTGATTGGCGCGTCAGTCGCGCACAGCACCTTCGCCGGGGCCCATGCGGGACGGCGTATAGTAATAGCTGTTGGCGAAGGTTTGACGCGGCATCCTTGTATCGTAGAGCGCTCACACTTTCCTGTCAATATGTTCCGACGATGTCTACTCACCTGCACGAATCGACGACCGCTGCATCGCACGTCGAGTTGCCGAAGGTTGCGTTCCAGGGCGAACCTGGTGCGTTTAGCGAGCTCGCGATTTCACAACATTGGCCCACCGGCGCGGTCGCCGTACCGTCACGCACGTTTGACGACGCCTTAGCCGCACTTTGGTCTGGGCACGCGACGTTCGCGGTCATTCCCGTAGAGAACGCTATTGCCGGTCCGGTCCATACCGCGCGCACGGCGCTCGACCTCGTGTCCGATCAGATCACGCATGTTGGTGAAACGCGGGTCAATATTCAACTGTGCTTGATGGCGCCTGCCGACGCAACGCTGGAGTCACTGCGTGTGGTGCGCAGTCACGCGATGGCGTTGGCGCAGTCGCGATATTTTTTTGCGCAGCATCCGTGGCTCACGGCTCAAGTGCACGAGGATACGGCAGGTGCGGCGCGCGAGGTCGCACTGGCTAAACTCTCTCACGTGGGCGCGATCGCCTCGGCTGCAGCGGCGGCACGTTATCACCTGCAGATACTCGTCGAACATGTGGAAGATCGACCAGACAACTGGACACGATTTGTTGTGGTGTCCGCGCGCTAACGTGGCGATGTGTGCGTAATTTTTCCCATCCGAGGTGCTTGTGACTATTTCGATCCGCTCGTGCGCTCTACTCGCGTCGGCACTGATCGTGCCTTCTACCATCGTCGCGCAAGCTATCGCAAAGCGCGCGCCGGTATCAGCAGCGTTTGCGCCCACTGCCACGGATGTCGCGCGTGAACTGTCGGGCACTCGTGCACTCAAAACCGTGGCGTTCGTCGAGCAATTTTTTCGCTTGCCCGGCAATCGCGGCTTCGACGCATCCATCGATACGGTCGCGGCGCTGCTTTCCGCCGCTGGCTACAAACTTGAAAACAAGGCCAAGCCCACTGATCGTCTGGTCTATCGCGTAGAGTCGCGACCCATGAGCGGCCCCGCGTGGACACCAGATGATGCGTCCCTGACAATTGTCGGTCGACGTACCCCGTTGCTCGCGTGGAAGACCAATCACAACATGATCGCCATCAACTCCTATGCGACGCCGAGTGATGGCGTAACGGCAGCGGTGGTCGATGTTGGCGGTGGAAGCGATGGGGATTTTGCGAAAATTGATGTGCGTGGCAAGATCGCGATGGGCGAAGGCAATGGACGCACGCTGTATCAGCGCGCCATGGATCACGGGGCCGTCGGCGTGCTGGCGACGCAAAAATTGCCCGCCTACAACCAGCAATCAAAGAATGTCACGGCCATTCAATTCACGGGCATTGCGCGTGACACGGTGCACATGGGCTGGTGCATTTTTATTTCCAGCGCGGCGCGTGATTCGTTGAAAGCGGCACTGGCCGCGGGGCCACTGCAGGTGCGTGCTGTGGTAAAGACGCGATTTGAAACACGTCCCGAACGGACAGTCGTCGCAGAGATTCGCGGCTCGGTGAAACCCACTGAGCGTTTTGTTTATTCGGCGCATGTGCAGGAGCCCGGCGCGAATGACAACGCGAGTGGCGTTGGCCTCCTTGTCGAAATTGCTCGGACCGCGGCCGCGATGGTAAAAACAGGACGTGCCAATCCCGCACGCACGATGACGTTTCTGTGGGGTGACGAGATTCGCGGCACACAACGCTTTTTAGCCGAAGACACCGATCGGCGCGCGGGTGTGAAGTGGGGCATGTCGCTTGATATGGTCGGTGAAAATACGGCGCGTACGGGTGGCACGTTTCTGATCGAGAAAATGCCCGATCCATCGGCCGTCTGGGTACGCGGCGAAGACCAGCACACCGAGTGGGGGGGGCGTGCGATTTCCATCGGCGATATTCGTCCGTACTGGTTTAACGATTTCGTGCGACAGCGTTGCCTTGATCGCGCGGCTGCGACGACGGGGTGGGTCGTGAAGTCGAATCCGTTTGAAGGGGGCAGTGATCACACCCCATTTCTCACTGCAAAAATCCCCGCCGTGCTCCTCTGGCATTTCACCGATCAATTCTATCACACCGATCTTGATCGTCTTGAGATGGTGAGTGCGACCACGCTCACCAACGTGGGCAACTGCGCGCTGACAACCGGGCTACTTTTGGCGTCAGGGACGTCGGCGATCACCGCGGCGGCGCTGGATGAATTAGGTCGAGTGGCGGAATTCGAGTTGCGCACGCAAGGTGCATTGTCGGTTGCAGCGCTTAAGAGCGGCAGCGATGTTGCGAAAGAACGATTAATTCTTGAGACGTGGCGCGATTATTACGTCGCCGCGCTGGCCAAGATTTCCGACATCGACACCAGTGCTGCCTCCATCGATGATGCCGTATCGGCAAGCCAGCTACGCATTCGCAACATCGCTGATGCGATGCTGTCTACGCTGCATTAACGCTCGCCCCCACGAGAGGATGTCCGCGTGAGTTCCCTCCTGATTCACGATGTGTGACTGCGGCGATGGATGACTTTTTACGCGATGTGTCCGACCGGAACTAATTCGACGTCCGGTGGCCGTTGCCCCATGGACCGCGAGACGATAGCGTTGGCCTCCATGAGAGCCAACCCAGCACCACGCGACTTCGGACGCGTCCTCGTTACCGGCGGCGCCGGCTTCATCGGCAGCGCGCTCGTGTGGGCACTGAACGCGCGCGGGATCGAGCACATTGTGATCGCCGATCGGTTGGGAAGCACCGACAAGTGGCGCAACTTGGCTCCGTTGCGCTTTGAAGACTATCTCGAAGCAGACGACCTCTTGGACGCGCTCGAGCGCGGCATGCTTGGACATTTTGACACCGTACTGCACATGGGCGCATGTTCGTCCACGCTTGAACGCGATGCCACGTTTCTCGTACATAACAATTTCGAATTCACCAAGCGCATCGCCGCGTGGTCAGTCACGCAGGAGTCGCGGTTTATCTACGCGTCGTCTGCGGCCACGTACGGTGACGGTGCCCAAGGCATGGATGATGCTGCGCACCAACGCGCGGACCTTTCGCGTCTTCGTCCACTCAATGCTTACGGGTATTCCAAACAGCTGTTCGATCAATATGCTTTTTCAACTGGACTGCTGGATCGCATTGTTGGTCTCAAATTCTTCAACGTATTCGGACCGAACGAGGCGCACAAAGGCGCAATGCGGAGTCTCGTGCACAAGGCGTACGAACAAGTGCGGGACACTGGGCGCGTGCAGCTCTTCAAAAGTTACCATGCTGAATTTGCTGATGGTGAACAACGACGCGATTTTGTCTACGTGAAAGATGTGGTCGACATGACATTGCATCTCGCATCATCCGCGACGGCTGCCGGGTTGTTCAACATCGGTGCAGGGGAAGCACAGACGTGGATTGAACTTGTCAACGCGCTGTTCGCCGCGATGGGTCGCGAGCCAGCAATCGACTTTATCGACATGCCCGATGCCATGCGCGGTCGCTACCAGTATTTTACGCGCGCAAACATTGGCAAACTCCACGCAACCGGATACGACGCGACACCAATGCCACTGGCGCTGTCGATTGCCGACTACGTGCAGCAGTACCTCGTTGCAGACCTGCGATTGGGTGATGAATTGGCGAATCACACGTCAAGAGCGCAGAAACTTTCAAACTTGAGTAACGCCACACCAACGTAAAGTCTGCTGAGACGTGGTATGTCACCGATAACGTGGAGCATTTGACACTCGCTGACCGGAGTGGCACGGGGGTCTTTGACCACGCTGACCACATCCGCGTCCTGCAATAACACGCCATGTTTCCCTCGGCAAAATCGTGCCGATTTCCCGTCTCTCACGTCGAAATACGATGCGCAAAATCGCATGTTTCCTCGCGCTCTGCACGTTCGTTCCAGGATCGCTGGTCGCGCAGATACGACAGCCACCGGCTGATGCACGTGTCGACCGATTGAAAGCGGAAATCGCACGGGCCATTGATGGAAAGGCCAAGCTCGCGCAAGTCATGATCGATCAAGTGTTCTCGTTCGGCGAACTCGGCATGCAGGAGATCGAAACGTCGAAGTATCTCGCGAGCGTGCTGGAACAGAATGGTTTCACGATCGAACGCGGCGTCGCGGGCATACCAACCGCGTGGGTTGCAAAATGGGGCAGCGGAGCGCCGATGATTGCGCTCGGCTCTGATATTGATGGCATACCGCAAGCCAATCAAAAGCCCGGCATGTCCGCGCGCGAAACGATGGTGTCGGGCGCACCGGGTCACGGCGAAGGTCACAACAGTGGCGTACCGCTCAATATTCTTGCCGCGCTCGCCGTGAAAGATGTGATGACGCGGGAAAAACTCCCGGGCACCATCATGCTCTGGCCGGGCGTCGCGGAAGAGCAGCTGGCAAGCAAAGCCTTCCTCGTGCGCGCGGGCGTTTTCAAAAACGTCGATGCAAATCTTTTTGCCCACGTGAGCGACGACTTCGGCATTTCGTGGGGCGACGAACCAGCGCTGACACTCATTTCTGCCCTCTTCAAGTTTTCGGGGCAAAGTGCACACGCTGCCGGTGCACCGTGGCGCGGACGCAGCGCACTTGATGCCGTGATGACGATGGGTAATTCCTGGGAATTTCATCGCGAGCATATGGAGCTCTCGCAACGATCACACTACGTAATCACGGACGGTGGCGATCAGCCCAACGTCGTTCCGAGCACCGCTGCGATGTGGTTCTTTTTTCGTGAACGCGACGTTGATCGCGTGACCAAAATGTACGATGATGCGAAACAGATGGCGCGCGCAGCGGCGATGGCCACGTTTACTACGCTCGACACCGTACAAATCATTGGTTCTGCCTGGCGTCCGCACTTCAACAAACCCATTGCGACCGCCATGCACGCCAATGCGGTGCGCGTTGGTATGCCCGCGTGGGATGCGAACGATCAGACGATGGCGCGTGCCGTACAACGCATGATGAGTCAGCCGGACAGTGGCTTGCACACCACGATACCGCCATTGCGTTCGCCTGAAGAAGCGGCGAAGGCGAGCACCGGAACCGGGAGCGATGATATTGGCGACGTTACATGGTCGGTGCCGTCGGTCACCCTCTACTATCCCGCTAACATTCCCGGTACGCCCGGACATAACTGGGCGGATGGCATTGCGATGGCGACACCCATTGCACATAAAGGCGTTATCGCTGGCGCAAAAGTACAAGCAATGACGTTGCTCGATTTAATCATGGAGCCGACGCTCGTTGCGCAGGCGAAAGACTATTTCACAAACGTGCAAACGAAGACGGTGAAGTATCACCCGCTGATGGGGCCAAATGATCAACCGGCGATTTGGTTGAACGCCGAAAAGATGGCGCGATATCGCGACGCGATGCGCCCGTTTTATTACGACCCCACAAAGTTTACGTCGTATCTTCAACAGTTAGGCATCGTGTATCCGATGGTGCCCGTCGTTCGGCATTAAGTCACATCATCCCGGCTTGAGGAGTTGGCATGCGCGCGTGGTCCATGGCAGCAAGCATCATCATCGTGAGTGTGGGCGTCGGCTGCGCCGGTACGAAGACCGAACCCGTACCAACGCCCGCCGCACGCACGGCCCAAGGTCCACCCCCAGGCGGCGGTGCTCGACGCGGCCCACCTAATTTTGAACGACAAGACTCCGTGCGCCTCGCCACCATGGAGGAAGTGCTGCGCAGTGTTGCCGGTCGTGAGGACGAACCAGCGGGGCACGTCTTCAAAAGCGTGCAGCTAAATAAGAACATGCCGGTCAGGCAGTTCCTCACGATGATGAGCGAACAATACGGTCGCGGACTCGGCAACACGTGCACCGGGTGCCATCAGTCGGCCATCGTCAACGGCGTCAACGTGATTGACTACGCAAGCGACAAACCCAAAGACAAACGCATTGCGCGCGACATGGAACGCATGCAGCAATCCATTAATCGCGACTTAGCGAAGAATCAAAAGAATCATGGGATCGACGATGATTATCCGAAGGCCACCTGCGTCATGTGTCATCGTGGAACGGCGCACATGCCGAATACGATGAAGCCGCTGAAAAATTCAGACCCACCACCGCAGACACGCGCTCGGTAAGCTTCAGCAAGGTCGACTACGGTTTCAGCACCTGTCGCATCACCGTGTCATGGCTGATCTGCGTTTCCACACGCAGCAACGTGCGCGTGACATCGTCAAACCACGCGTGCGCCTCATTGTTCTTTTCGAGTTGCACAACCACGTGGATGACAAACGAGCTGCCACGAATATCACGGCTCACAACACGCACACTGTACGCGTGTCGCAGTCGCTCGACATCGTACACTTCAATCGTGGTGACGTCACCCTCGTCGAGCGGGAGCGCGCGCACGGCCAAGTCCCAGTTCGCCGCATCAAACGCGTCCGCGTAGACGGTGTCGATCGCCTTGGCTGCACGACGACCCGAGCCCGCACCAATCACTTCACCGCGCACGCGACCGTCAGCCCACTGCAGCAGCACATCGCGATTGGGCTCGACCGTGCGATGCCACCGCGGTGCCAGCGTTGAGGCGTCCGAGACAGTGCTATCGATTGTCACCGTCTTGCCGCGACGCACTGTCTGCACGCGGCGAATGACGGGATCATCGCCGCGCACTGGAAGTATTTCGTCGCGCACGGTACCGATGAATTCCTCCTCGCCGTCTCGTTTGAGCGAGAGCACATAGTCCAGCGCCCCGTAACGAATGCGCGATGCATCAATGGTCGGCGTGCCTGGAGCGATGCCTTGCGCGCCAACCGAGCGCGTGAGTCCAAGCGCCAACACCAAACAGCTTACCAATGACGGCGGCAACTGCCATGTTTTTCGGCTCATGACTGAATGCTAAGCGTTTTTCTGGTGAAGCAACTATTTCCACCCTGCCAACGTCGTAGGTGGTATGCGTCTCTTCAGGCTAGTGGTACGTATTGCTGCACTCGCTGCGTGTCCGCTCGCTGCGCAGAACGCCGGAGCGCAAGCCGCCGGAACGCAAGCGGCGGCCGACGTCGTGCGCGGTCGCGTGATCGATGACTCATCCCGCGCTGTTGCTGGCGCCATCGTCAACATCACGCGCGGCCCTGATCGCCTGCTGCAAACGGTCAAGACCGATTCAGCAGGTTACTACAGCAGTCGGTTCGAAAACGGGACGGGCGACTATCTCGTACATGTCGACGCCATTGGACTGAAAGCCGCACGACGACGCGTGCAACGAGCCGCCAACGAACGCGAACTCATTGCCGATTTCACGTTAGGTCGCGACTTAACCACGCTCGCAACCGTGAAGGTGAAGGCCAATAAGCCAGTGCGGGCAAGTGCCGACGTCAGCCAATACAATCCCGAAACCGGGGCTGCTGAGTCGTGGAGCGGTGGTGTGAAAGGACAGGTTACGCCAAGTGCTGCTGGTGACCTGAATGCAATCGCGGGCACCTTACCCGGCGTCACGATGACGAGCAGCGGACCATCGATGCTCGGCTCGCCGAGCTCGTCCAACCTCACGACGCTCAACGGCATGGCGCTCGCGACCGGTGCATTGCCGCGTGCCGCACGCACCGACACGCGCGTAACCGGTGCCACGTTTGATCCAACACGTGGTGGTTTCTCAGGTGCAAACATCGACGTGCGTTTAGCAGCGGGTGATCGCAGTTATCAACAGCGCAACGCCTTCTTCACGCTCGATGCGCCGCAGTTGCAATCCACCGATGCCGTGGGCCGTTCGCTCGGTTTAATCAATAATGGGCTTCGTGGAAGTATCGGCGCTGACGGTGAACTCATACGGCAAACACTCACGTACAACGTGGCCGTGGACATGTCGCGCAACACAAGTAACCCCGCATCACTACTCGGCGCTGATGCCAACGCGTGGCGTCGCGCTGGTGTCGCACCCGACTCCGTTGCTCGACTGCTACAACTCGCGAGCGTTGCCGGCATGCCACTGAATGGCACTGGTATTCCAAGTGCGCGTGTCACCAATGCATTCTCGTATCTCGGCCGTTTTGATGACGTGCGCGATTCCCTCCGCACACTCACCCTTACGACCTACGCAAGCAGCACCACATCTGGTGCACTGAGTGCCGGACCGCTCGTTGCGCCAGGTGCTAGTGGGAAAAGCAGTGATCGATCAATCGGCGGACAGTTTGTTTCCGGCGCGTTCATTGGCACCGGTCACTTTGTGTTGATGGAAAACAAGATTGCTGCCAGTCGCGTGCGATCCGAATCATCACCATATCAAGCGCTCCCCGGCGTCTCCGTACTCGTCAGATCAAGCAGTGATGCGGCGATCAACGATGTTGCGTCGCTCACGGTGGGTGGAAACCCATGGCTTGCGACGAACGACACGAAATGGACACTCGAAGGCTCCAACGAAACGTCGTGGAATGCGCGCGGCTCGAAGCATCGTTTCAAATCGCAAGTGTGGGCGCGTGTCGATGGACTACACCAAGATGGCATTCTCAACAGTCTCGGCCAATACGCGTTTAATTCACTCGCAGACTTTCAAGCGAATCGTCCGTCGTCGTATGCACGAACGTTAACGCAGCCAACACGATCAGCGACGACGTATAACGGAGCGTTGGCACTCGCGCATCAGTGGAACAAGTCGCGATGGTTCAGCATGCTGTACGGCGCACGCGTTGAAGCAAGCGCATTCGGTAACGCACCTCCAGTGAATGCATTGATCGACGCGTCACTCGGTGTACGGAGCGGCGTTGCTCCGTCACGCATACACATGTCGCCACGGATGGGGTTTTCGTACACGTACAGTCGATCAAAAGATAACGGCAATGGGATGAATATCGGTCCGCTTGGCAGTTTCAACCGATCCATCATGGGGTTTGTGCGCGGCGGCATTGGTGAGTTTCGCGACCTGTACAAACCATCGATGTTCACGGATGCAATTGCAGGGGCCGGTCTTGTTGGCCAAACACTCACACTCTCGTGCGTTGGTGCCGCAGTGCCGCTGCCAAATTGGGCAAACCTCGCGTCAAACCCCGCGTCGTTGCCAACTGCATGTGCCGACGGCGCCAATGCGTTAGCCGAGCGTGCGCCGTCGGTCACGTTGATTGATCCGTCGTTTGACGTGCCGCGTAGTTGGCGGACGTCGCTTTCATGGGCAAGCAACATCGGACGATGGGCCGCGAAACTTGACGGACTCGGCACGTACGATTTGTCGCAACCCAGTACGCTGGACGCAAATTTTTCGGGGACAACGCGGTTTGCGCTGGCGAATGAGGGCAAACGTCCGGTATTCGTCTCGACAAACGCGATTGACGCAACGACTGGTGCCGTTTCCGCGCGTGAATCGCGTCGATCTAATGATTTCGGCCGAGTTGCGATGCGCACCAGCGACTTGCGCGCGTATGGTGGGCAGCTCACCGCGACCATGCAACCAGACGTGTTTAAAATGAAACGCAAATGGCAATGGTTTTCGGCGCTGTCGTATACGTTGCAGCGCGTGCAGCAACAGTTTCGCGGTGCTGATGGTGCAAATTTTGGCGATCCACGCACGAAAGAATGGGCCATTGGTAATAACGAAGCTCGGCACGCCTTCGTACTGCAGAGTGGCATCTCGCTGCCGATCGTGGGTACGATCACACTCTTCTCGCGCGTGCAGTCCGGCCTGCCGTTTACGCCGCTTGTTCAGGGCGACATCAATGGCGACGGGCGGGTGAATGATCGTGCGTTTGTACCGGCACTGAGCGGCACAACGGAGTCTGCAC
>JANYFO010000310.1 GCA_025362635.1 Gemmatimonadaceae bacterium
CTCGACGATGTAGCCGAGCAACATGAAGCCGAGATCGCTGTAGTGCCGACCTTCACCGACTCCCCAAGCGAGCGGCATGTCGCGAATGAGCGCGTACGTTTGCGCCTTGTTGGATGCGTGATAGTACAACGGTTGCCATTGCACGAGGCCGGCCGAATGCTGTAGCAAATGCCGTACGGTGATGCTATCAAGATGCAGGCCTTTAAAATCAGTGAGATAGCGCGAGACTGGTGCGTCGATGTCGATTTGCCCACGAGTGACCAGCATCATTACAGACATTGTTGTGGCCATCACCTTCGTCACTGACGCAAGATCGAACATCGTTGTTGTCCGCATCAGCGGCGGCGTTGGTAAGCGACGCAGCAGCGAATCGTTCAGCTGTGCGTATCCAAATGCTCGTTCATGCAGCACCACGCCATTGCGCGCCACGACAAAAACCGCGCCGGGAAACTGAGTACCGAGCGCAGACTGGATGAGGGAGTCGGCCGTCTGAATTGCGGCCGACATTTTCTTTCCGTGTTTTTCAGGTTTCTCTTCTCGCTCATCATCTGCGATATTCACCGCCAGCGGAAAGAACAGCGACCGCTTCACGACGGGAT
Source organism: Gemmatimonadaceae bacterium (assembly GCA_025362635.1). Classification (GTDB taxonomy): domain Bacteria; phylum Gemmatimonadota; class Gemmatimonadetes; order Gemmatimonadales; family Gemmatimonadaceae; genus Gemmatimonas. The sequence continues at coordinate 600 of JANYFO010000310.1, forward strand.
ATTTCACTGCCCATCCTTTCGCGTCTGCCCACAAAATGCGATTAAGCTTTTCGCTTGGCGCCGCATCCGGGTCATGAAAGTTCATGCGCGCGCTGGCCTGCGCGGCCGTGCGCCGTACCAGCGCATGTGACCCCGTGATCGCGCCTACTTTGAGATTCGTTTCGTAGAGCGACTGCTTTGGTACGAGCGCGGTGTACGGACGCAAATCCGGCTTCTCACTCGGGCCGATGAAGCTCGCGCGCATATCGGTAGCGACTAAATCAAACATGCTAAGCGCTGGCAAGCCGAGCATGAGTTCGATGGTTTTTACCATGCTTGGATGGCTATAGAACGTGCTGTCGATAGCGCCACGCTTCGCATACGGACTTGCTACGAGCGCGACGGTACGATGCCCATCGATGTGGTCGACGCCGTCTTGCGCATCATCTTCTACAACGACGATGGCCATACGCTTCCAAAACGTCGAATGGCTGAGCGCTTCGACAATTTTTCCCAACCCCAAATCGTTATCCGCCACACACGCTTTGGGAGCGCACCATCCGGCCGAGGTGCCTTGCGTATGATCATTGGGAAGCACAATCAGCGTGAGATTGGGCATTTTCTTCGCCGACTCCCATTCTTTGATGTGTTCAATCACAATATCCGCTTTGATCACATCTGGCACCTCTTGAGTCCATCCTGGATATTCACGTACAAGAATTTTGTCGAGACTCGGAACGTCGCTGTGCGTGTTGTACATCGTCTTCAGCTGCGCTCGAAAGAACGCTGAGTTGTGCGGCGGGGAGTCACGATATTGCGCCATCAACCGTGCACGGACGCTCGGCACTGAATCACTGGGCGCGGGCGCATATTCACCAAAACTCACAACGCGTTTGCCGCTCGCTGTCGCCGCCTCCCACAAAAAGCCGCCAGCGGAATATGTGAGCGGATCGTTGCCTTCACTCGGGTAGCTGCGGCCAAAGTACAGTGGCCACATCGGATACGCGGTTTCGTTTGCCTGCGTGAGCCAATTGTGACCGTCTGCCGAATTTCCACCTGACGCAAAGAAGTGATCGAGCAATACAAATTGCTCACTCAGTGCGTGTGCGTTCGGCGTGACGTCGCGACCATACATCGTGAGGCTCGAATCACTCGCCCCTTTGCCGATGTCGCCGAGCACTTGATCGTACGTACGATTTTCTTTGATGATGTAGACGACGTGCTCGATGAGGCTTGGTTCGCCGGGCCGCTCTGGCACCGCGCGCGCTGCGATGTTTCGCCGTGGTGCAAGCGACGGTGCTTGCTCGCCCGACGGCAGATGTAGGCGATTGTTTTGCGCAACACTGGTTGTGTATGCCGACAGTTCCGCATCAGTAGGCATCGCAATGACGTTTACCGAACCACGCTCGGCAAAAACATACCGTCCCGTCTTCCCGGCGGTCTTTCCGGTGCCCGCACCAACGCCAAATAGCGTTCCGACCGCAAGCGTCCGACCATCCGCGCTGACGTCGAGACTGCTGGGATACCATCCGGTGGGAATGAGTCCTTTCAGCGTCGCCAACGACGTTGATGTGCTGTCGTTTAGCGCATACATCGCGACGGCATTGATTCCGCCGAGTGTAACAAAGAGTGTTGTTGCATCGGGTGAGAGCGCCACGGCGGTTGGCGCGAGACCAATTTTGCGTTCACGAAATGGTGCGATCGCAATTGCCCCGAGTAAGCGGTTGCGACGCGTGTCGACGACACTTACCGAATCGGAGTTGCCGTTCGCAACATAGAGACGTCCACGTGATTGATCCCAGACAAGACCTGTTGGATGCAGCCCCACTTGCACGCTGTGCGTGACGACGCCGGAATGCAGATCAACCCGCACCACGGTCCCGCGCGCTGCGAGTCCGCGTGCATCAACGCGTACGGGTTCGGCCGCTGGATCGCAGCATTGCGTCGCTTTGCGTTCACCAACTTTGGGCTTGGGGCCGCCGAAAACACTCACCCACGCGATACCGCCATCGTTGGCGATGACGGAGGCGATCGGCAGCACGCCTAGCGCGACCGTGCGCAGCAATTTGCCGTTGTCGGCATTGAGAATGGCGAGCTTGTCGTCTGCGGGAAGCGGCAATACGGCGAGTCGTTCGCGCCCTGCGTTGGCGGTACGTGCATACGATAGAGCACCCGCCATAAAGTCGCCTAGCGGGCCGGACGAAGTTGCAATAGTTAATCCGCTATCACGCGCGGTACCATTTAACGTATTCACACGGTACGAAACGACTTGCGCGACCGACTTCGCGCGCGCCAACGGCGGTCCGCCTGGAGTTCGACTCTTCGCGATGTCTTCTGGCAGCTTGCCCACCGATGCAATCACTGCACGCTGTGTCGCCGGGTCAATTGTGATGCCGTGGACGCCAGGTCGCCCATTAAATGCTGCGTGACCGAGTACCCGATTGTCACGCCATGCCAAGTGCCACGCGCTGCCGGGTACGACCACCCAAAGCTCATCTGCGGTCGCGCCGAACCGCACGCCAGCGACACGACCCGTGAACACGCTTTGTACACCGGCGGGGGTGACCCGCGTATTGGTCGCAATGATCCCCGGATCGGTTATCAGGCGCTGCGGTGCTTGCAGTTGCAAGACGAGGAATACTGGGAGGAGCATTGCGAGTCCGGTAAGATTGCACGTGGCGTAGAAGCGACACCATACATCCAGTCTGCGAGACGCGGCAAGCTCGCGGGTGCAACGATTTGCGCGCGGATGCAACAAATTGATAACGCTTGCGCAATCGGTGCGCGCGCGGAAGGGTTCCGCACAATGCGTATCCGGCAGCCGGAGAAACTTTCCGCTCCCTTCGTCACGCGAAACAATTGTTGAGTAACGCGGCCCGTACCTTGCAAAGCACGCAGCCGCAGCACGACTTGCATGACACCATTTTAGCTTAACACATGCCAATTCCTCCCACATACGCGGCGAAATCCGTTGAAGTCGAGCTGGTGCCTGCACCCGTTCGAGCTCGGCTGCACCGCATCGAGATTACCGCACGCACCATGTTCACTTTGGTGCTTGTCCTCGCCGCATGCTGGCTGTTGCTGCAACTCGCGCCCGTGCTGCTGGTATTGGTCACGTCATTGATGCTCGTTGGCTCGTTAAGTCCAGCCGTTGAATGGCTCGAAACACGAGGTGTTCGACGCGGCTTCGGCATCGCGCTCGTGTTCACGATCCTCCTCGCCGTCGTATTGCTGCTCATCACGCTTACCATTCCCGAAGTGGTTGCGCAAGCGAATTCGTTGATGGAACAAGAGCCGGTGCTTCGCGAACGACTGGCCACATGGCTCTCAAAGTCGCGCGTGACGTCGTCGCTCGCGTCCTCACTCCGACAGATTAAATATTCGGCGTTATTGGGCTCATCGACTCAAGTGGCGCTCACCACATCGGTACGCATCGCCGAAACTGTCGCGTACGGCGTTGGCGCGGTGTTTCTCGCATTGTACATGATGATTGATCGCGATCGGCTACGCGGTGCGCTCTTCGCCATCGTTCCGCGCGCGTTGCACATTCGCCTATCTCGAATCACGCTCAATCTCGAACGGATCGTCGGCGGATACATTCGCGGTCAAGTCATCACGTGTGTGCTGATGGGCGTGTTCATGTTCATTCTGCTCACGGCATTTGGCGTAAAGAGTGCGCTTGCCCTCGCCGTACTTGCTGGCGTCGCGGATGTCTTGCCGTATATCGGCATCTTCCTCGTGCTCGGTCCCGCCCTGCTCGCCACACTTTCCCTTGGCCCCGTCGTCACAACGACGGTAGCCATCGCAATTTTGATTTACGAAGAAATTGAAAGCCGATTGCTTGTACCAATGGTGTACGGTCGCGCACTCCGATTGCCGTCGTCGGTGGTGTTGTTCGCACTGATCGCGGGTGGCACGTTGATGGGGATTGTTGGCGCACTGCTCGCGCTTCCAGTCGCCGCCGCAATCCTGATGCTCATTGAAGAACTTCGCGTCGAACTTCCCGGACAATCAGAAAGTATTGAGAAGGAGCAACAGCGCGAACGCGACGAAGTGAGCGAGCAAGAATACACATTGCGTACAGAAGGCTTACCGGTACTCGAGGCGGCTGCGATTGCGGTAGAAATTACCGAGGTGCGCGTGCAGGAAGAGAAATAGGGGATAGGGGATGAACGGGCCCGTCAGTGAGCGCGACGGGCCCCAGCGATGCGTGAGCGAAATTCGTCGAGCCAATGCAGCACCACGATCGTTTCTGGAACAGCTTCAGGCGCGGTCGCGATCATGACAAACTTGCTGCCGTCGCGCGTCACGTCGTAGTTGCGATGCGGCATCGGCATGTCGCCATCGAACGCATCCGTGAAAAGCACCCGACGATCGCTGACCGTCACCGTGGAACCCGCCGCAACTTCGGCCGAATACATCCGACGATCAGCTCTGAAAAAGATGCGGCGTCCATCCAACGACCACGCCGGTTCCGTACCGCCATACTGCGAGACCTGAACGGCAGCGCCTGGACCCGGAAATGGGCGAACGTACACTTCGTAGCGCCCTGACTCATTCGCCGCGTAGGCAATCCAATGCGAATCGTGAGACAGCGACGGCATGAACACATCCGTCGATGCACTGAGCAATTGATGCGGCAGTGAATCGACCGCGGCGGTAGCGTACCACACGCTCCACACACCCTTGATCATTCGCTGATACACCACGGTGTGTCCGTCCGACGACTCACTGGGTGCAAAAACGCCGGCCGCCGCAATCAGTTGTTGCGCCGCCAATGTGCCGTCGATCGATTGACGCCAGATCGCATCGTGCGCGTCCTGTGACGAGAAGTAGACCACATGCTGTCCGTCAGCTGACCACGACGGACTGACGGCACTGCCGGAGTTCGTGATATGCGATGGCGTGTGGGTCTCCATATCGTACAGCCAGATGTCATTGCCCTGCGCCGTTGCTGATTGAACGGCGAGTCGCCGACCGTCGGGTGAGAGACGTGGATTCATAAAACCGCCAACGACCCCTGGGAAGAGTGGCGTCGGCGTACCGGTTGAATCCACTAACACAGGCGTGTTCGCGGCTTGAACGCGCGTGTAGAGTAGCGTGCCGTTGGTTGCGATTGAAACAGCATTAATACCGCCGCCTGGATGTTCCAGTACCGTCACCGCATCGCCGCTGAGTTTGCGCGTGATCGGATCGAAGCGCATCGCCATTACGCGAGCACCGTCGGCGCCCGTGTACAGCAACCATCCGTCAACAAAACCGACTGCGGCTCGCGCAACGATACCTAGTCTTGTAAATGGCGACGGTGACGCGCCCGCCGTTGCATCTAAGGACACGACCGCGAGTTCGCCGAGGCTTGGACCGGGTCCGGTGCGATCGAGGAGGATTGTGAAGACGACTGTCTGCTGATCGGGGAGCACGAACGGAGCGTCGTGACCCGAATCCCGGCGTCGCGTGTCGACACGGGTAAGCTGCCGCAGGGCTCCGCCCGATGCCGGCAACCACGTTAAACCTTGCTCGCCGACATTGGCGAGTACGATGCGGTCGTTCCCGGCCCACGCCGCGCTGCTGTAGCGAAAGGCACCGGCCAAAACCGCGGCTTGTTCCCCGTCAATTGAGACACGACGCAATTTGTCATCGGCCGTGATGAACGCTATCGATTGACCATCTGGCGAGACGATCGCACTGAGGACGCCTTCGGTGCCCGCCACGACGCGCGCCTGCAGCTCACTGACGCGTCTGACAAATAGTTGTCGACCGGTACTCGCCGAGCCTGGATAGACGAGTGATGCGCCGTCGGGGGTAAGAGTGGGTGAGCGACCGATCGCGGCATCGCGCACTGGCGGCACAACAAAACGCGCCGCGGTGACGAGCGTTGTGTTGTGTGAGCGGAGGTATCGCGTACCAGCAATCGACGCAAGCACGACCAGCACGACGCCGGCAGCGACCGCGAGCAATCGCGCGTTGACACGTTGCCGCTTAAACCAAGGCTTGGCTGCTGCGTCCGTCGGAGTACTGTTGGTCGTACTCGCGTGCGCAGCTAGCGCCGCATTCCGCGCCGCATCCGTGAGCGCTGCGTCAAATGCGCGGACCGACGCGAATCGATCAACAGGGCGTTTGCTTAGCGCGCGATGGAGCGCGGCTGACAGGGCCGTCGGCACTGCTTCGCGAAGCAGATGAACCGGTGTTGGCGACTCAGCGCGCACTTTGGCGAGAATACTTTGTGCGGAGCTGGCGACGTGCGGTGGGTCGCCCGTCAGCATTTCATAAAGCATCGCGCCTAATGCGTAGACATCCGTGCGTTCGTCGATGAGCGCTGCACCGCTCGCCTGCTCGGGCGACATGTACTGCGGTGTGCCGATCAGCATCCCGGATTGCGTCATGCGCGACGCGTTGTCCGACGGCGCAAGCGCGACTCCGAAGTCGGCGACGAGCGGCTCACCATTGCGCAGCAGAATATTTTCCGGCTTGAGATCGCGATGCACAATGCCCGCCTCGTGTGCGTGGGCCAGTGCACCGGCAATGGCATGCGTCAGTCGAAGCGCTTCATCGACTGGAAGCGGCGACTCGCGACGTAACCGTTGTCGCAACGTCTCGCCATCTACGAAGGGCATGACCAAATAGCGAAGACCATTCGCGGCTCCGGAATCGAACAATGGCAAGAGGTGCGGATGCTGCAGCCGCGCCATGATGCGAATTTCTGCGAGGAAACGTTCCGCCCCGCGTGCTGCGCCACTATCAGTCATACTATCGAATACGAACACCTTGATCGCGACGGACCGTTGATGCTTGATGTCGTCTGCGAGATACACGCTGGCCATTCCACCCTGTGCGATACGACTCCGCACGCGATAATCGTTTCCCGTTGCCGCTTGAAGACGCTCCTGTAACGGGTCACCTGCGGCGCGTCCGTCAGGCAGAGCATTCAGGAATGCGCTTGACCGGTCGTGGGCATGCAGCAGTGTGAGCACGTCATTGTGAAGCGCTGCATCGCCTGCCGCCGCAGTGCGTGCGTAGGCGACCCGGAGAGCCGGGTCGAGATCGAGTGCGGCATCGAAAATCGCGTCCGCGCGACGAAATCGCTCTTGATCGTCACTCATGTCGGCATTCGTGATCGCGAAGCGTCACGCGAAGTCGTCACGCGAGCGCACGCTGCGTGAAACTTGTATTTGAGTCGGGATGCAACTCGCGATAAAGCCAGCTGCGTGCTTTCGCCCAGTCGCGCTTTACGGTGCGCAGTCCGATGGAAAGCGCCTCTGCCGTCTCTTCTTCTGTGAGCCCACCGAAGAAGCGGCATTCAACAACCTGCGCTTGACGTCGATCCAGCGCGGACAGGCGATCTAGTGCCTCATTGACATCGAGGAGCATCGCATCTGGTTGGTCGACCAGAAGCGCGTCGAGGATATCAAGTGAAACAGGATGCGCGGCGGCACCTCGCTTTTCGGCATGAGCGCGGCGCGCATAATCGACCAGGATGCGCCGCATCGCCGTCGCGGCAATGGCCAGAAAATGCGATCGGTCGCGCACTTCGCCGCCGACCCCCTCGCCGAGTTTGACATACGCCTCGTGGACGAGCGCGCAGGTGTTCAGGGTGTGTCCTACGGATTCGCGCCGCAGCTGCGCGTGCGCCAGCGTACGCAGTTCCGCATACACGAGCCCAAACGCTTCGTCGAAGGCCTTGCGGTCGCCGCTCGCGGCCTGTCGGAGGAGGACGGTCACGTTTTGCGCGGCAGTCATACCGGGCATGGCTCGATTCGCCGTCCGATTTCGCAGTACAGAAGAGGATGCCTGTCGTTTTCCCTTCTTTGCTTATTTGCAAGGCCCCCCATGCTTCGCCACCTCGCGCTCGCGTTGACCGCCGTCGTTTCCAGTTCCGGATGCAACGACAATAGCTCTTCCACCGGACCGTCTGTGACCGCCGAAGGCCCGGCACTCTCCCCCAACGAATCTACCGCTTCGACGCGATGGATGATTGCGACACGGAACACCGTGGGTCGTCGTGAAGTGGGTAGTCCGTTGGGCATGGCACGCGCCTTCGCGCTCGTGGCTGTGGCGCAATACAACGCTGCCGTTGTAGCCGGGACAACGAAGGTGTCGGGAAAGCAGCCATCCGAAGCGGCTGCGGTCTCGAGTGCGTCTGCAGCCGTGCTCCGCGCACTGTATCCAGTCGAATCCGACTCAATCAACGCACAAGTGGCGTCGGATAAGGCGTACTTCAGCAACTTCGCGTCAGAGGCGTTACTCGATTTCGCCGCTGGCACAACGATCGGGCAAACCGTCGCGACGGCTGTGCTCGCGCGCGCCGCGACAGATCGGACCGACGCTGTCTGGACGGGCACGATTCCAACGGGCGCCGGCTTTTGGACGAACGTACCACCAGCGCAGCCCGTGTCGCCGCGGTGGGGAGAAGCGCGCGGCTGGTTGCTGACGTCTGGCAATCAGTTTAGACCAGCAACACCACCCACAATCAACTCCGCCGAGTTTCAGAGTGCACTCGCGGAGGTCAAAACGTTCACGGCAAACCGCACGCCTGAACAACTGACCCTCGCACAATTTTGGCAGTATGCCTCAGGCTTTGGCGGACCAATGGGATATTTCACTGAACTCGCAACGAGTCTTACAACCGCGCAAAATCTGAATGAGCGCAAGACGGCGCGCGTGTATGCGGTGATGCACATGGCGATGATGGATGCATCGATCGGTTGTTGGGACGCAAAATACACCTATTGGTACCTGCGCCCATTTCAGGCCGATCCCACGATCAGCACGCCCGTCGGTCGTCCGAACTTCCCGTCGTACCCATCAGCGCACAGCTGCTTGTCAGCGGCGGCGGCTGGCGTACTGACGGGACTTTTCCCCAGCGCCGGGTCCATGCTCAGCGCGAAAGTCAGTGAGGCCGGCGAAGCGCGGATTTTCGCCGGATTGCATTTCCGATTCGAGGTGATTGCCGGACAGGATCTTGGACGGAAAGTGGCAGCCTTGGCGTTGACGCGCGTACCGGAGCCGGGAGCTGCAATCCCATTGTACTAGGGAATAGGGGATAGGGATTAGGGGATAGGGACTGACTCCCTTTTCCCTTTTCCCTATCCCCTACCCTTCCCTACTTCGCCGCCAAGTCGTTCCAGTTTAACAACGTATTGAACCCAAGAATGAACGTGCCTTGCGTTTGCCAACGCCAGAACGGCCGGATGGTAAACATCACGACATGACCTTTACCGATTGGTGAATCGATCACGTTTGGACGATTCGACAAATTGGCGCCGCCCTCAAGCACACCGGATAACAGCATGTCACGCGGACTCGCGGGCCACGACATCACCACGCGTGGCTTCATGTCATCAAGGGTGCGCGATGCTGGGCCCGCGGCGGCACCACCAAATCCGCCGCCACCACGACCGCCAAATGCGTCAGCGCTTGGCGCCATTGCGGTGCTCGAACTCCATTGCTGCATCGGATCCCACACCGAATGTTCAACCCACGTCGCCATCGGCTGCGTATTCTGATACACACCGGCCGTGGCACCACCGCCTGCACCCGCGCCGCCGCCGAGCGCCGTGCCAGATAGCGCAGCGGAGCTTCCCGGACGCAAGACGTCCGTTTTACTAATCGGTGCGGCATTCGGCGTCATTGCCACCCCAGATTCCAGTAGCGTCCCGCCACTGAAGTACACGGGCAACTGATTCACGTCAAAACCGTACACGATTGGGCTGGTCATGTCCGTGATGACCGCGCGCAAAATTGTACCGCGATTGACGAGGCCTGGTGCCGCTGTTGTGCGGATTCCTGGGGTCAGGTTGTACGTGGGGAAGATGGCGGACGTGCCGCCTTCCGTGACCAACGTCCCACCAGCCTGCACAAACTCATACAACATTTTCAGTCCGTCTTCGCCGAGTCCACCGCGCGTATCCGCCGTTGAGTCGGGATAGCCGAGCGACGGATATTCTTTGGTGCGCTGATACGGGATTGGCGCACCCGTTGTCGGTGCCGCAACTCCTACCGCGCCACCATGCGGCCACAAGATCACATCAAACTTTGTGCGTAGCGCGCCCATTGTACGGACGGAGTTTTCGCCGAAGTAGTTGTACGGAATCTTGTAGTAGTCGAGCGCGGCACGCACCCATCCTTCGTCCTGCGTGTTACCCCAACTATGGACGTAACCAATGCGCGGAATATCAAGATCATGTGACTTGACCGTCAGCGCTGCATCGGTTCCCCAAGCCGAGAGCCCGAGTTCCTTCAACACCGGATCGAGGGCCGCGCGATTCGCTTTCGCGATGATGAACGAGCCAGCGCCAAACTTGTGGCCGGCCGCTTCGAACGGTGCTTCGGCAGCGGACATCTTGGTTGTCGCGAGCCGATACCGAAGGGCAACCATGTTATTGTCGCCCGTGTGGTCGACAATCACCGTCGCACCAGCACCGCTGATCCCACCGGCTGCGGTCACGTGCCCAGTGACCGGCGTCATCGATGCCGTCAACAGCCCCGCATCTTTGACTTCGTTCAAGATGATGTTGCGCATCATCTGGTACGTCCACCCAGTGTCGTCATACGGTGACGGATTCGTGGTCGGATAATTCTGAATCGCGAAGTACATGTCGGCGATTGTGCGAAACGGCTGATCGCCGCGAATGATCCAGTCACCCTTCTTAACGCTAACGGTCCCGAACTTCATGTCGCTATTGGCGACGTTAAACTCGAGCCCCTGATCAATAAGCTGATTGACCGCTTCTGCGGCATTCGCCTTCGCATGCTGACTCGCCGGAATGATCCAACCCTTGACCGGACCAACGACACCTTTCTTGATCGCGTTCTTGTTCTTGATCCAGTAGTTCTCAAGAAAGCGATCGCGCTCTTTCCCGGTGTTCCACAACGCGTAGAGCACGGCCGACTGTTGAATGTTTGTATTGGCGCGCGAGCCCCACTTGATGTCGTTCGGCGTTGGGTTTGGACGAAACCACTCACGGCTTTGATTGTAGTTTGTACCGCCGAGAATCTGCGTCAACGCCACGTTGGAATCGGCCGGCGCGGCGGTAGCACCACCACGTCCACCAGCAGCTGCTGCGGCAGGCGCTGCGGTCGCGAGCGGGCCGGGCGCTCCACCACGACCACCGGCAGCCACGACACCATCACAACCCGAACCGAAGCTCTGCACTTCGTAAAACCGACCGATGCCGTTGTGCGAGTGCACGAGGAAGAACATGTAGTTCGGCACCCAGCCATCGTAAAATCCATACGTCCACACGCCCGGTACACCCTGCTTTGTCATTTCCATGACGTCGTTCTCGGCCATGTACCACCATTCGTTGATGGTGATGGGATCGAGCTGTTCGTTGTATGGACCTGTACCCGTGGAGACGTAAAGCAATGTTTGCGCTTCGTGTAAATCGTGCAAAATTGTCGGATGCCAATCGTTGGCAATTTTGCGCACGTTTTGCGTAAGCTTGAGGTACTGGCCCATACCGTCGCGATTGTTGTCATGCGCGACGTACTTGCCCCAATACGGCGTGGGTAGGTTGAGACCCGTGCGCTGACGGAAGCACGCGCCATCAACGATTTTATCGCGACCATCGGTTTCGATGACGGGCGTAATCATCGTCAATACGTTTTTGCGAATGCCTTGAATCATTGGCGTCTCTTCGACGACCAACCGATAGGCCAGCTCCATCAGCATTTCTGGACCACCGGTCTCGGTGGAGTGCATACCACTGGTCAGGTAGTAAACTGGTTTAGCAATGCCGAACAACTGCTTCGCGCGGGCTTC
>JANYFO010000050.1 GCA_025362635.1 Gemmatimonadaceae bacterium
TTGTTCCGGGCCCTGCGCGAACAACGTATTGCACCCGTCCGCTGCCTGTTTAAAAGGCGCCTTTTTTATGGACTCTGGGTGCCATCTGTCGTCGTAGAAACTGATACTTTGGTGCGACTTTACTTCAATACATAGCACCCCTGCGTCGGGGATGATGACCACAAAATCGATTTCCGTTCTGCGGTCTCGGTTCCAAGGCGCCAAATCAAGAGAGTGAACTACAGTCCAACTATTTGGACCGTGTGAGAGCATGCTGAAAACGTCCTTCTCACCCGGCGGCGAGTCTTCCGCCGGCGAGAACGGAATCATGCGAGCCATTGTTGGATCTCCAAGTGGGTACACACGCCGTTTAACCGCGACGTCGGCACCATTACGCTGGTGCTGACGTCGATGATCGGGAAAAACGAGAAAAATCCCTGCAATGCCTCGCCCGCTGGAATTTCGATTTTGAATTCCAGTTGCTTGTTACATAGATCAGGAAAGTCAGTCACTAGTCGTTTAAGGATTTGCATGATCTCTTCGTCGAGAAGATCATGCTCTTCCATTCCATCCTGCACCGCTTGGCCCCGCGAAGATGCAATTTCTTTCCATGCTTCCTCCGACCAGCTCCGATTAGACGGAGGCTGAATTTTTAGTCTGTCCTGTTCGATGCTGAGATGCTCGATAAGTATGCGAAAGTGTTTCCGTTGCTGTGGCGCGTGAATCACCGTCGTCGGAGTGGCCAGCCAGTTTTTCAGACAGGTTTGCAGAGAATCGAGATTCAGGCCGGATGCCTCAAGCCGATTCTGCAGCCCGAGCGGATCAATTCGCATTTCGTCCGAAAGTTTCTTCTTCCAAATCTTGCTGTATTTACCCTCTCTTGCCGTAGTTTCACCAAAGCTCGAGTCTCCGTGCGACGCGCGAACGAGCCAATGTCTCATTGGTTCGACGTGACCTGCTTCGAGCTGAAAGAACGATGGTACGGCGTCGACGATTTCGAGCAGAATCAGCTTCGTGCCCGGCCGTAGTGGGATCGCTTTCTCAGCATCCAGTGCGATTGCGACGGCGTCAACGCTTGGATAAGGATCAGAGGAATTGGTAGAAAATCGGTTGAGTTCATCGGCATATTGGACATCCATCAAAGTGGTATCCAACCCAATCTTGATTGTCTGGACGAGTGGCGACGCTAGCTCTCTTTGGTAAACCATAATGCAAGGCCTTAATTCAGTCGCATTCTGCGCAAAGTTCAAGCTTTCCAACAGCGGATCTAACTCGAAGCATGTTTCGTCACGAAGCCCGGCCCACACGAACTGACAAAGATCGCGATACCGGGCTGCATTCAGCAAAGCCGGTGGTGTGGTACAATACCCCTTGCGATGAAACGGACCAACTTTTATCAGCGTATCAAACGGATCCGCCGCCCTATAACTGCTCTCGCTGTGGAGGAAACGAACACGAGCTGACACGTCTCCTCTTGCCATTGACGCTAACGATTCGAAATGCGGTCTAGCCGACCGCTGGCAAAAAATCGACACTTCGAGTTTTGCCTCCGTGCACATCGCCAGCGTTGTATCGAGATCTTCCCGTAACGGGTTTTCTGACAGTCGCAGCTCCTGTAATGCATTGGACAGTCGTCGATAGCGGTCGAGCACGTCGCTTCCCCACATCTGCTCGATTGCGTGCGTCGAGCCCAAAACGGCCAAATACGAATGATTGATCGACGTAAAATCGACCGGCACAGTCAGCAAGTCGAAGAGACGAAAGCGTAGCTGAGCGTAAAGTTTTTGATGTTGTTCGTCGTCGTGCAATTGCGCTATCAGCTCGCCGAACTCACGGCGAACAACCTCGAACGACGGCAAGACGAATTCAGATCTCTCCCACTTTGGTGTATCGTATTTTGCGAAGTGTTCGAATAGTTGCATTGCAGATGAACTCACAACCTAATTCCTCTGTGTGAGAGTACGCAGCACTACTCCCATAGGAGCTTCAATCGAGATGTTGATTGACGACGCGATGTCAAACCATTGTTTCAGACCGTTGACGCTAGCTCCGAGCAATTCGAGCAAGCTTAGATCAGATGTTCTATCAACAATTGTGATAATATCAGACGACGGTGCGAATTTTCTCGCCGCGATGAAAGCTGCTGGTCCGTCAGCCACAATGAGCTGCGGCGCTAGCGCGGAGCGACCATAGGACTCACTTTTGATATAGGCTTCTGCGCCCTTTCGCGAGTTCAAATATCGAATTCGCGAAATCTTGGAACCAGTCCATTCGTGGACGCAAAGCAATGCTGAAAGGGATGCCGTCATTTCACCGCATTTAAAAGTGAGCCGTGCGAAAGACTCTTCAGTTGTCGAAGATCCGGTCGATCTGCCGCACAAGACGACAACCGAGTCGCTTCGCAGAAGGTTCTGCTTCATGACCTCTTGGCCCTCCGGTAAAAGCGCATGATAGAGAGGCTCGAAAGGGATTGCATCGCAAAGGCCACGCACCTCTATATGCGGATCGCCGGCGACAGCCCACTCACAGGCATTCGCATCTAGCAAGTAATGTTGCTCCGGCGCTGTTTTCCCAATGCGTTGAAATCGAATCCGGTCGGATCCGTCAAGAACCGCCTCGTAAAGGCCACGGCGCGAGCGATGCCGGAAGCGCGATGAACCATGCCGCAGCATGGCTACCTTCCTTAGACTCTTCAGATGCTCGCTACGATCATCAGTACCGATCTCCGCAACTCTTCTCAGTAGCGAGCCTAAGCAAATCAACCCGGCTGCCTGCGAGTCGCATGGAGTTGAAACAAAGCACAGTCGTTGCGTGGCGCTGTTAGGAACCCACTCCAAACCAAGCGCAATAAAATATCGTATCCAATACGGAGTGTGTCTCCAAGTATCTCCGTCCTCCGCAACGTTGACAATTGATTTCATCATAGTCTGGATCTACCTCTCACGATGCATAGTTATCGCCACCTTTGCGAATCGCTCATCGAATTCGAGCGCCACGTACAGCGATGCACGCAATTCGCTTTCTCTTGCTTCAGCTTTGATACGTCGGGTGGGGACACGATTAGTGGAATCGTGGAATTTTATTTTACGCGGTTCCCGGACAATGTGCGAGTAGACGGGCCGAAGCGCGCCGCTCTCAGCGACCTTAGTCATTAGCCAGCACTAGCCGTCCGATCGTCACCGCCTCATCCTCTGCCCCGACCATCCACGCCACCAACGCTTCATAACACGTCCCTGCTTCAGGGGACGCGTTCGCAACGGTCCGCTCCGTCTCCGCGTCTGTAATGTGCACTTGACTACTTGTAAAAACACTCACCACGGCAACAGTCCCCGTCGACTCATCATACTCCAACTGTCGCGTTGAGGCGATCGCATTCACTTGCTCGATCAGCGCACCCGCCGCGGCGCGCAAGGGCGACGCGATGCACAGCGGTAGCAACGTCGTGCAGATAAGGCGATCCAACGCATCATCCGACGTGACAATGACGCGCTGCGAAATGTCAATTTTCTCGGTCACGTCGGCCGAACGAGCAACAGTCACCTCGTGCACGAACGGCACGAAGATCGCCGGAATACTCGTATCAACATCATACGGAATGCCAACGCGCTGCAGCATGCATTGCGCCGTCGCCAGAACCGTCCCGATGCCTTCAACCAAGTCCCACGATTGCGGAAACTCCGCGTCATCGACGCCCACAGGCACTACCGGAGACCGCGCATTGAGCGATTCGTCCACTCGACCGGTGTCGAAATGCAGCATAATGTCAAAGCCGTCATCACTGGCGAGCATCAATGCGTGATCCGAAACGTCACGCACGTCTCGGCGCGCCAAGCGCCATGACTTCGAAGGATCCCAATCGCCAGGCATCGCTGCCATTCCGCCCTCGGTTCCACCAAACCACGCCAACATGTAGCCGTGCGAATGCCGCGCAACCTCAAGCCACTCGCAAGGCACCGCGACACCAGTCTCCATGTCCACACACACAAAATCAACGGCTTGCCGATCATCAGAGCCAACAAAACCGAGTTCTTGCAACTGGTCGGCCACTCGCCCAAACGTGGCAGGATCAAACATGCTCACCACCGTCACGATGCCATCAGACACAGCATACCGCACCTCGGGATCCGCAGACATCTCATCGATGAATGCAGTCGCGCCACCCGCATACAGGTTGTCCAACACGTTATTCGGAATCACGAGGCAAAGAGCTTCGATCAACACGCACATCTGACACGCTCCGCTTCAGATTATTTGTAACCGCTCCGCTAAACCACTCGTCCGCCCCGTTACTCGACGTACCGCCACCGCAAGAGCGCTGTCACTTCCCATTATCCGCACTCTCCGCTTCGCCCGCGTGACCGCCGTATACAACAGCTCTCTGCTCATCGTCCGGCTCTCATGTTCCGGAAGCACCACGAGTACATCATCAAACTCCGACCCTTGCGACTTGTGTACCGTCATCGCCCACGCGGTCTCCACCGAGGGCAATCGCACCGGCGCAATCGCGCGCACTTTGCCATCATTGCCGCGAAAATACACGGCAACTTCTCCGGCCTCCCGCCAGACAACACCAACGTCGCCATTGTATACGCGTGAGGAGTAGTCATTGGCTGTGACAAGCACGGGCCGTCCGTGGTACCACGTGTCTAGTACAGGATGTCCCCGTCGCGCCAACCATCGTTCAATCGCTGCGTTTATCCCCGAGACGCCCGTACGCCCTTCGCGTTCAGGTGCAAGTACACGAAACGATTCCACGGCTGCCAATAAGTCGTCTGGCGATTGTGCAGAGAAACATCGCTCAAGACCTGGCACGATAAACTCGACGAGATCGTCGCTGCTCACAGTAAGCGCCCGCAGTCCCACCTCAGGCGTGTCGCTCTGTGTACACGCGCGTAGCACCGCCTCAACGTCGCCAGAAAGAATGGCGCTCGCCAGCGTGCCGATGGCCGGCTGGTCGGCAAATCGCCAACTCGTCGACAACACCGTCACACTCGCATTGAGCGGTCCATGATCCTTCGCCGTCAGTGCCGCGCGACACAGGGCACCAAGCACATCGCCGGCATCCACACTGGCAAGCTGGTTGTGATCACCCACGAGCATCAATCGCGCGCCGACCTTGAGCGCGCGCAACAACGCATCCAGCATCAACACATCGACCATGCTCGCTTCGTCAATGATGACAAGGTCATCGTCCAGTGGATCCGTCGCGTTGCGGCGGAACGTGTTTGTATTTGGACTGTAGCCAAGCAATCGATGCAGCGTCCGCGCCTCGGCCGGCGCCTCCGCACGCATACCAGTGCTCTGCGCAAGTTCATCCATCCGTTGTCGGATAGTCTCCGAAAGCCGCGCTGCCGCCTTTCCAGTTGGTGCGGCGAGCGCAACACGCAAGTCAGCGTGCGTTGCTTGCAGTTCGAGCAACCTACGCGCTACGAACGTGGTTTTCCCGGTGCCTGGTCCGCCAGTAACGATTGAAAATGCAGGAAGCCCATCCGCTTGTGGCTCACGCAACAGGGTGCGCACACGATCGGCGATTCGCATCTCGGCATCGTAGTAGCGCTTGAACTGCAACAGCTCTCCAACCAATACGATCGGCAATTGATCGGTACCACCACTCACGAGTGGCGACGAAGAAAGTATTTCAGTCCACCATGCTTCATCCGCAACCGATAAATCAATCAATACCGCAACTGCCGCATCAGATTGAAGGTGCCGCGCCTGCCGAGCTAACTGCGTGATCGTTAGCGCGCTGTGCCCTTCGCGAACAGCGCGACTCAGTAAAAGCGTGGCGAGAACAATCGCAATTGCAGGCTCACCTGATATGTGACTTCGACGAACGAGCAGTGCGGCAAGCTGACAGTCGAGCGGCTCGAAGGTACCAGAAACTTTCACGTCGTGAAGCATCGCTTGGAGGTCACTCATACGCGCCTTCCGAGTGCTGCATCAAGCGCGTCCAGCAACGCCGGCGTCGGAGAATCGCGAAACCATCCGCCCTCACCAGTGCCCGTCACGCCTCGTAAAAACACGTACGCTACACCTCCCCAGTGTTTAGCCGGGTCGTAACCGCGTTGGCGCACTTGCAGATGCCGATGGAGTGCAAGGCAATAGAGATGGTACTGCAACGTGTAGTGCGCATGCATCATCGCAGTTGCGAGCATGTCTGGCGCGTAATCAGCATCGTCGTTGCCAAGGTGATTCGATTTCCAGTCTACTAACCACCACCGACCGTCGTGCTCAAATGCTAAGTCAACGAAACCCGTGAGATACCCACTCACCACGGAGTCTCGAAGGGATCGAAGCAGCGGGGCGTAGATCTGCGCGTGCGCAGACCCGTGCGTTGCGAGCGCCGCTGAAATGCGTCGTGCTGATTGCGTTCGCACCGAGAGATCGAAACCCCATTCGCGTAGTGCAGCTTTCACAGGAACTTGACTGAGCGCGAAGTCACCGTTGGGAATGTTTGCGTTACACACGATGCGCAGCATCGACGTGACATCCTCTACCCGTTGCTCGGCGACACCAGCTGTGCCAGACAATCCATGTGTCGCGAGTGAACGCGTGACCATGTCCCGCACATCTGGCTCCACAACGCGTTGAAAATCCAATCGCTCGAAAATGTCGTGCAATGCAACGCCGGCCTGAGCTCCCCGTGGGAATGCGCGGAAGCCATTGCTAAACGCGTGACTGCGTTGGACTACGGGTGCGATGAGTGGATCTGACACATCCCGCGCTGCCTCGCCATCACTACCAGCTGTGAGCGCCGTGAAGCTGCTCACGCTCCACGTTTCAAGTTGATGGAGGGCTAGGTTCAGCGGTCGAGCATCAAAAGTTACTTCGTCAATCTCCTCGCCTTCCGCAACTGCAGGTACAACGTTCTCCTCAACCATGCGCACGCTCATCGTACCACGCGAATGTGCCACTAACTCATCCAGCACCTCCTTACTACTCGTTCCGTCCGGCGCACGCAGCAGGTGCCCGAGCGCGGAGTCGACGGAAAAGTCTTTCCCAATGTCCCCCCAAGCGACATAACAACGGTGTACCGCTCGCGTGAGTGCGACATACGCAAGTCGAATACTCTCAGCCTTCTCTTCTCTGCTTTGTGCCGCACAGCGTAAAGCGTTCGACTCTGAGCCGAGGTCGAGCACCGGTTGCCCATCAGCCTCAGCGAGTGCCGGGAAAACGCCGAGTGGCCCGGGCTGTGGTTTATAGCACTCCCACAGGGAAGGACAAAATACCACGTCGAACTGCAGACCCTTCGCTTTGTGCATTGTCAGTATCTGTACTGCTTCGTTATCGGTCTCGAGACGAAGCTCTCGACGATCAGGCGTGTTCAAAACCGTGCATTCGCGCCCAACCCATTGCGCCATATTTTCAGGCTGGATGCCGTCAAGCGCCCACGCCTCATGGAATAGTTCCACTACGTGACGCACGTTCGTGAGGCGTCGCTCCCCATCTGGAAGTGCCAGCAGCCGTTCAACGGAATTGCGGTGAGCGAACAGCAGATTGAATGCAGCCGCCACGCCGCGGGTGCGCCACACGTCGCGCGCTTCAGCGAACTGTCCAGCGACGGTCATGCCCAGTACCTCACCATCTTCGCGCAGCGTGGCAGCAATCTCTGTCGCATCACTGCCCCACAGAACAGTCGCCATGGCCGAGCGACTTGAACGGCTGTCGCTGGGCGATCCGATCGCGGTGGCAATTCGAATAAGTTCGTTCGTTTCCTCGGAACCGAAAACGTCGGCATCACCAACGAGCACCGTGGGAATGTGTGCGAGTTCAAGCATGCGTTTTACACAAAGCGCATCGTTGTTCTTTCGCACCAGGACTGCAACGGATTTGTATGGCAAACCCTCTCCATGCAGCCGAACAACTTCGATCGCGATGTCGCGAAAGACGAATGCATTCGCCATTTCTTTCGAAACAAAATTTCCTTTGGTGCCTAACGAACCGGCCAGCCACCACCATTCGAGGGCAGAGCGTCCGTCGGACCCTAATCCTCCGGGCGGAACTGGCGCCCGCGCAGCTGTCACTCGTGGGAAACCAATTGTTTCCTCTGGTTCGAGAAACGGATCAGGCGCTCGCGTGAAGAGGGTTTCAACGGCGCGCACGTATGCTTGGCTGCTTCGAAAATTCTCGAGCAGGGTATATTTGCTCGGTGCGAGCGCTGAGGCGCGGAGATACGCGTGTATATCAGCGCCACGAAAGCGATAAATGGATTGTTTGGGGTCGCCAATGAGAAACAACGGACATCCAGCAAATGCGTTCGAGAAAATCGAAAACTGCGTCTCATCTGTATCTTGAAATTCGTCAATGAGCGCCGCGCTGAACTTGCTGCGAATGCGTTTCGCGAGGGGACCGTCAGGTCCTTCTGTGCTCAGCACGCCCGAAAGTTTGCGCAGCAAATCGTCAAAGCCGAGCAAATGTCGTCGTTGTTTTTCCTCTTCGAATGCCGTATCAACAGTGGTGACAAAATCCGCGAGGAGGCGCTGCGTATCGGACGTCTCGTCGAGCGCGAGTCGCGTGCGCGGCTGTCGACGATACGGCGTGACGAGGGGCTTGACCCATTGCTCGATTGATTCGCCATTGTCGACTATAAGTCTCGCATTCTCATGGTTTGTAAGCAGCCGGCCACGTGCCCAATCGCGCGCGGCACGTCCGAACGGTTCGGTTTCGTCGCGGATGAATGTGGTGCGAAACGGCGTGCGACTTTCTAACGCACTTTCAGCGAGTACTCGCTGACAGAAGCCGTGGATCGTTGACACGGAAAGCTGGTCGAGCGAGGCAAGCGCACGCTGTACAATTGCTTGACCACCAGTACCGTGCGTTTCTTTCAGCCGAAAAATATGTGCGTTAGAATTGTCCTCTTCTGGCGGCTCCGCACTCCAAATGCGCTCGGAGACACGCAACACGCTACGAATTCGCGTCACGAGTTCTTGCGTTGCCTTCTCAGTAAACGTGACCACCAGAATGTTTTGGAGCTGTTCAACCTTTCGCTCCAAGAGCAACCGAAGAATCAGACGCGTGATGGCGAATGTTTTGCCCGTGCCGGCGCTCGCTTCCACCATCGTGACGCCATGCTCCAGCGGAACGGAGAGCGCGTTGAAGGGCTGCAACTTTCCAGACGCGTTTAAGATACTCATTGCTTCGCGCCTGCTTCAATCCAGCGGTCGAAGAGCACGTGGCATAGCGCTTCAAACTCGTCCCACCGCTCGCAGATTGGATCGGTCGCGCGAAAGCACAGCGCTACTGATTCATCCTCTCCGTCGCCACCCATTGCACTGTACTCATTACTGGTTTTCAAAAATGCTTCTGTCGCACTCCTTTTCGGATCCTTTAACACGGTCTTTCGTTTCTTCGGCCGGCTCGCGTCAAACCACGCCCATCCCGCTTGGACGAAAAACGGTGCCGGTGTCTTCAATCCGTTAAAACATTCCCGCACAATTGCGTTGAGAGCACTGCTTGCGTCAGTCACAAACGGGAACGTTTCGTCTGGCCCGTTTTTCCCAATCAATATTGTTGTCGTTGGAATCCCGTCAATGCCGTTCTCAGACGCGACGCACATCGCAAGATGTTCGACCCAAGCGCGGATGCGATGCTCAGCGCGAACGCCGCCCGCTCGCACGACGTATCGGCAATCGCCGCGGATGCCGTCAATGCGTCCATGCAGACGCCAACCGTTGTCCGCGATCGTGATCGGAACAGTCATTGACTCACCGTCTGGCACGTGCGCGAGAACTTCGTGCACCACTTGTGCCAACGATTCGTACCATGCTGCGCCAAGTGCACCATGTGGCAGATCCCCATTGGCCAGCATGCGTTGCCGCCGACGATCATCATCGTACTCTCCGTTAAGCCTGCCAGCGAGAATGCGAGACTTAATGCCTCCTTGCTTCATTGCGTTCAGTGCGAACAGTTCGTCATCGGCGACATCCGCCGTGTCGTATCCAAGCGAAAATCGAAGAGCCGATTTACAAAAACACTTGCTAGGGTTGGTCCAAAAATCTGTCAATTCGCGGAGTGATAAATCGGACCAAGTAGATGCAGCGCCCGCCGTAACGATTGGCGCCGTCACGAACGGCGTGTTCGCAGGAGTCCGATTTTGAATTGCCCGTGCGGCAGTCGCCTGCATTTCAGAGAACGTAAAGAGGCGTGCGTCACGGTTGGACGTAAAATACGTCGCGGAAAAAGGTTGCAACGGATGCGTCACAACAAGCTCGCGCCGAGCTGCGCCATTTGTTCGGCGGTCAAGATAATCGAGCAGATCGTCGATCACGACTGAAGGAGCGCGTGGCGAGTTGTCGCTCACTGCGCGACCGTTGTACGAGAGGATCAACGCGTCTGTCGAAGAAAGTACAAGATCGAGGAAGAGTTGCCGATCATCAGCGCCTAGATCCCGATCACCGACGCGATGCTCGTGCTCAAGCAAGTCGAAAGCGTTGCGGCGTTCGTGTCGCGGAAAGACGCCATTATCGAGTCCGGCAACCGCAACCACACGAAATGGCAGGCCACGCATCGGTTTAAGTGCAGCCACCGTCATGCCGCCCATCAAAAAGCCACTGCCAAAACTATCGTCGTTTAATTCACCTTCAATCCAATCGCGTACAACGCCAAAACTCACGTGCTCAGTATGAATTGCCAGCGCTGCGATGGTGCGCAATCGTTCCACCATCTTAATCAACGACGTGAGAAGCTGCGGCGCTTCCGGTTCTTTTCCGCGCAGAAACTGATCGATCGCTATCGCGATGGTCGTGCACCAGCTGGCGAGCGAACGAGGTTCACGCCAGCCGTGGAGCATGCTCGCGAGCGCGTCGACCCAATCAGCGAGGCGTGCTAAAATTTCCGGATTGCCCGCTGTATCACCCGATTCGGCAAGAACGCCGAGGATAAGATCATCCGCGCGTCCGACTGCAACGCCGAGTAGCAAGCGATCAAGTCCCGCGCGCCAACTGGCTTCTTCATACGCTGGCAGACCTAACGCAGCACGTGACTTAGCGTCGTAGCCCCATCGCACGTTGATCCGTCGCGTCAGTTGGTCGAGCAGATCAACATCCGACGCGGTGAGCTGCGCCGCTTTTTGGACCAACGGATGCGCGAGCAAACCGAAGATTTCGCTCCGTGCTAGTCGGCCGCCTTCGAGCGCCAGCATTCGCGAGAACGCGTCTGCGGCCGGTTGCGTGCTTCGCATTGGTTGATCGGCGATGCGATATGGAATGCGTTCCGCGCTGGTAGTGGTGAGTCCGAAAACTGCATTGACGAGCGGTGCCCACGCGGCCGTATCAGGCACGAGCAGCAAGACGTCATGCGGCCGCAGCGTGGGGTCGTCTTGCAGCGCCGCGAGCAATTGATCACGAAGGATCTCAAGCTGCCGCATCGATCCGTGCGCACTGTGGATGCGAAGCGACGAATCGTCCAATGTAAGCGTGATGGACGAATCGCCCGCGAGATTCGTCGCCATCTCCCGCTGCAGGGAGGGCAGAAGTGCCCGCGACGTATTAACTGGAGTTTCGAGTGTCGCGTGGGTCGCACCATGCGACGCGAGCAACGAAAGAAAGTCGCGACTCTGCGTCGAAAATGCAGTAGCGAGAGGATGAGCGTTTGAGGAATCGAGTGCCGCCGAATACACGGAAACTGGAATGTGTTGCGAAAGCGCTTCCAAGAGCTCCACGAACAGGGGTGGGAGCGTGCTCACTCCAAAAACAGACACGCGCGACGGGAGTCCGGTCGAGTCACCTCCATGCAGCGCGTCAATTGTGTGCCGAAGTCGCGCGGCTAGATGTGGTGTTGCACCGGCGGTCTCCGCACACAGCGAGCGCCAGATCGACGCCTGCCAGTCTGCGTGCGGAGTGTCAGGGACGTGTCGCCCGGCCTCCCATTCACAAAGTAGGTCGGCGCGGTAGAGCTGGTAGTCGTCGAACCGACCCGCGATCTGTGCCGCGAGCCCAAAGCGGGTACGATCGTCGGTACCGACGAGATAACGATGCAATGCTTGGAACGTCGCGTCATGCGGTGGAAGTGCGCGAAGCAATGCATCGACACGCCAGGCAAGTACGTCGCGAGAGAACGGGTCCGATTCAACACGAGGCGAGTTGTCCGATTCAATGCACCGTCCCATCTCGCGGACAAAACTTGCGGGGAATGGGAGTGCGATTGATCCGACGCAACCGAAGGCATCGGCGAGTTGAAGCGTAAGCCAGCGGCGCATCCCTTGGCTTTGCACGACGATGGTTTCCTGTTCCCGGGGCGGCAACGGGTCAAGACGCATTCCCATCACCAGATGGTCGAGCAACGGCGAAACAGATGGCGCGGTATACACTCGGAACAGTCGCGTCATGTTGATGGATTCATGTGGGCTTAAACGCATTACCATCGCTCGTCACGACCGTCGGTTGCGCGAAGGAACAGTATCGTTCAAGGGTCTGACAGTCGCGCTTTCGTTCATCGCACGAATTGACCGATCGTCATTGCAACACGATCAAACGAAGCTGTCAAACAACCGTCAAACTCCAATTGCTGCGGCATTTTTGATTCTTAGTTGCCTAGCGCCATCCGCTCATTGAAACACTCATTAGTTCGTAAAGTCTTCTGACTAAACGAGTTGACGACGTGAATCTCCGTCGAATCCCTGGTCGCATAAACGCTCACACATTTAAGGAACACACGCCATACCCTAACGCGATCGCGAGCGAGCATGCGACAAGAGCGAAGGTATTGAATGCCGCTTCTCCATTTTTAGGCTTAATGGGCCGTATGGGACACGCGCTTGATTTTATGCTGATTCCGCTTGGTAGTTCATTGGCCTCTCGGAACACCACGGCTGTAAGCCGTAGGACCTCGCTTCTTTTTGGACTTGTCGTATTGTACCGGTTGCTCCACTCGCGCCACGAGCGCCGAATGGCCCACCAACAAATCACGCCGAACAATCCAAATAGGCCAGCCATAGTTACGTACGCGCCGTCATAAGAGGGTGCCATCATCTGCGGGGACAAAATGCCTGCGGCAATGCTTGTCGCGATAAAAGCAAGCACGAAAAGTAGGAGATCCTTCACGCCAGCAGTTGAGAAAAGAAACGACCACACGCCGCTGGTTGGGGTGGCACAATAACGCAGGTGAGGAAAGACATTGATCATGCCGATCATCGCCTCGTTTTCGCTTGTAAGAAACTCGCGATCGGAGGCCAGAAGCTTGAGACCGACAGCTTGCGCACACGCTGCATCTGACTTGCCGCTCGGATCAATGAGCGACCATGCCTCGCGCGCCAGATCAAACACAGCATTATTCAACGCAAAGAAAACGTTGTTCAATTCGTTGCGCGAACGATCAAGCGCTTCTCCGGCAGCGACGTTATAAATATTAACAGACTCTGCGGCGCCCTGAACGCCAAGCGTTAAGGCGTGGCTACGCCAATCGCTCTTTGTTTTAAGCAGTTTGCTACCCACACCACCGATAGCTGCTCCGATGGCGCCTCCAACCAACGCGCCGCGAACAGTGGCGGTTTGCATGTCCATCTGTGCGGTTGACGACGCGTGCGCCGATGTTTCAATAGCATCTGTCACGGAGCGAAAAGCTCGCTCCGATAAGTCCTGCGCGATCTTATCCGCGCTGCGTCGTGCAACAATCTCGGATTGCGTTTCACGCTGAACGATTTCGCCGATGCGCTGCATGCGCGACCAAATGGCGTCTCGGATCGCGTCGGGTATGTTGGTCTCGAGCTCCCGAAATGCAACTGCCATCAATGATGCGCGTATCGCGTCCGTGCTCGTGCTTTCGAGGATGCGCACAATACGGGCCGCAAGAGCAAGAACCGGCGCCCGAGCATCGTCGATGATTCCAATGATTTCGGTTAAGAGCGCATCGCATTTAGCGTCGAATGGTGCCGACAACTCAAGGGCAGACAGCTCTGCGAATTTCTTCAGGGCGCCCTTTTTCGGAGGCGCAGGGCGGGCCGGAAGATCGAACAACGAGCGAGGAGCATGCATTGGCTGACTCGGCGGACTACGGGTGTTTGCTGCCTAGCGGGTTTTTTCTGATGCGCTAGTCTGCATTATCGGGCGTGAGCGAACAACCTTGAGTCTGCCTGCATGGTCTGACAGTCATCGCATTTTTGAGCAGGCCTCAAATTTGACGTAACGAGCAGGGTAGCTTGACTCGTCAAGCGTGTCGTTGATGTTTCTGGTTTTAGGTCAATGTGTATGTTACGTTCATGTAACGCTGGTACATACGAAGTTCTTGAGAAACCGGGTGCTGACGTCAAACAGGCTCGCCGCAAATGAGGCCTTACAATGGAAATCATTGCTGCACGCGCGCTTACAACTCGTCAGAGTGCGCCACGTATCGAGAAAGGGGATCCGCGTTTCGCGATGGGGACACGGGCGAGCGTTCTATCCTAGTTGCAGGTTACGACACGCTTTCCAATCGCCTCGTCCATCGTCAACGTAGATTGACAGTCGTCTTAATTAATAACACCTTCCCAACGGCCCCACTCGCCAGTCAACCGCCGTTTCGGGAACTCCCAACCGTGCCGGACGTTGACGCCGTATCAGCACTTGTACATCCGACAGTCTGTCGCTCACGTAGCACTTCCGTCCGTCAACTTCGCTGGGCTGTCTGTCCCGCCTGTCCCGCTCCAACATTCCGCATGTCCTTGCCGTCAACTCGGATCCCGACCGCTGCATGATCGACCGCATGACCGCCGATCAAAGTGACGACGCGCTCCAATGTGAGCGGATCACCCGAGAGCATGCGCGCACATTTTCACTCGCGAGCCGGCTGCTACCTAGCGCCAAGCGTCGTGCGGCCTACGCGTTGTATGCATTCTGCCGCATCGCCGACGACCTCGTCGATCAGGCCGATCACGACAATGTCGCCGCACTCGCAGACCAGCTCAACGATTATCAATTGCAGCTGCAGGCGGCCATTGATGGGCGGCCGAGCGGGGCCGTGTTTCGCGAAGTCGCTTGGGTCACGCGCACATATCACGTGCCACCCGCACCCTTGTTCGAATTGCTCGGTGGCGTTGCGCGCGACCTTGATGCCGCCAACTACGCAACGTGGGCGCAACTCGAAACATATTGTGAAGGCGTTGCCAGTTCTGTCGGCGAAATGTGTACGCACGTGTTTGGCGTTCCCGGTGGACCGGCCATGCGCGAACGTGCCGTGAAGTACGCGCGCACCCTCGGCGTTGCCATGCAGCTGACAAATATTTTGCGCGACGTTGGCGAAGACGCCAAACGTGGACGGTGCTATCTCCCCGCCGACGACCTGGCGCGCTTCGGCTTCACACCGCAGGACGTCCTCACCAATCGCCTGCTCGCGCGCGATCCGCGATGGGCGCCAATGATGACGTACGAAGTGAGTCGCGCCCGTGCATTGTACGACGCCGCCAGGCCAGGCATCGCCATGCTCGACGTTGATTCGCAGCGTTGTGCAGCCGCCTGTGCCACTGGGTATGCGGGTATCTTGACGGCTATCGAAGCACAAAATTACGACACCATTTCGACCCGCGCACGGCTCGGCTCACTGGCGCGTGTTGGCATTTTATGGGACGCGTGGCGCTTTCGCGCGGCACCGCTTGATCTCGCAACGTTAGCCGACGGTCCACGGATCATATGGGAGCCCAACGTGCCTGTGGGTTCTGAGAAACTCGTCCGTCTCGCCTGAGGTCGACACATGTTTACCACCGCCACAAAAAAAACGAATCACGAAACACGCGCTACGTATTTGCGCGTTGCATCCATCGCGCTGCTCTTCCACGCGATCCTCTCCACGTTCTCGGCCTTCGCGTTCGCGACGTTTCTTGCACCACCGTATCCGTCGTGGTTAAGCACACCGCGCAATCAAGAAGTGCTCGCATTTGGTTTCACCTACGGCGGTCAAACAACCGTGGTGTTAGGCGCCATCGCAGGCCTTGGGTTTCTCGCATATTGCATCGGCGCACGTCGCGCGTTGATCGTATTCGCGGTGAGCTTCTCGCTCTCGCTCGCATCCGAACTCACGGGCACGAGTACCGGCTATCCGTTTGGTGTGTACGGCTACAGCGATCAACTCGGCTACAAAATCGCGCACCTCGTACCGTTCAATATTCCGACGTCGTGGTTTTACATGTTGGTCGCGTCGCTTGCCATTTGCGGACGCTTGCTGCCGGCGACGGATGACAATCGCTCGCGCTGGTGGTGGGCGCTCATCGGCGGAACGGTCTTAACGGCGTGGGATGTTTCGATGGATCCCGCCATGGTCAAAACGCATCATTGGATCTGGAGCGTCCCGGATTTGTCCAGTCGTGACGCATTCACACGGTTTATCGGCACACCGTTTTTCTTCGGCATGCCGCTCACCAACTGGCTCGGTTGGCTACTTACCGGCATTCTCGTCGCGCGCTTAATGCTCGTGGTTGTGCCGCCGTCGGTCTGGGCCAAACAAGTATCACCATCGCGATTCCCGCTCATTCTATACGGCGTGAACGGATTGCTCCCTATCGCCATTTGTCTCGGACAAGACATGGTGTTGGCGGGCGTGCTTGGCATTATCGCGATGGCTGTGCCACTCGTGGCCGCCTTGCGCGCGGAACGTCAGGCACCGAGAGCGGGAACACGCGTGCGCGGCATGAGCGACGCGATCATCGTGGGCGATTAGCTGACGCTCTGGCGTCATGGACCAACTCTCCGCGCTACTCGACGCTGATGCGTTTCCGCTTGTAGTCCTTGCCCTGATTGTCCTCGAAGGCCTCGCGCTGTTCGCGCAGCACCGTCGCACGGGACGTGGTCCGACGCCCGCACTCATTCTCACGTTTCTCGGCGCCGGTTTCGCACTGATCGTCGCCCTGTATTTCCATCGACGTGCCGAGCAGGCCCCACTTGGTTTCGCGCTCGCAATGCTGGCCGCACTGGCGTTCCATGTGTGGCACCTCGTCCAGCTCGCGCGTCGCTGATGCAAACTTTTCAGGCTCCCCCATGAACATCGTTGTAATCGGCAGCGGTTTCGGCGGACTCGCTGCGGCTATTCGTTTGCAGGCGCAGGGTCATGACGTCACCATCGTTGAAAAACTGGATATGGCTGGTGGTCGCGCCTATGTGTTCGAGCAAGACGGTTTTCGCTTTGACGCTGGGCCAACCATTATCACCGCACCATGGTTGCTGCACGAGCTCTTTGCACTCGGTGGCAAGCACACGGAAGATTACATCAAGCTTGTTTTGCTCGATCCGTTCTACAACATACGTTTCGAAGACGGCTCCGTTTTTCATTACAATTCGAATCGCGAAGCACTCGTTCAGCAAGTGCGCGAGTTTTCGCCCAACGATGTTGACGGCTATCTGCGATTTCTCGATAGCGGACAGGATATTTTCAACGCGGGCATGGCGCTGCTCGACAAGCCGTTCCTGACTCCGATGTCGATGGTCAAAGTGTTGCCTGAGTTGATCCGCTTGCGCGCCGATCGTTCCGTCGCAACGTACGTTGCGCGTTTCATGAAAGACGAAAGGTTGCGGCAGGTATTCTCGTTTCATCCGTTGCTCGTTGGCGGCAATCCGTTTCGCGCCTCATCCATTTACGCGCTCATCCACACGCTCGAACAGCAATGGGGTGTGTGGTTTTGCATGGGTGGCACCGGCGCATTGGTGCGCGGACTCGTGCAGCTTTTTGAAGAACTCGGCGGCACCATCCGCTACAAGAGCGAAGTGGCTGAAATCACGATGCAGCCGAGTGGGCGCCGAGCAACGGGTGTGCGTTTGGTGAATGGTGAATCGCTGCTCGCTGACACCGTGGTGTGCAACGGCGATGTGGCGCAAGCGTATCGCACACTGTTGCCACCGCACGTGCGGCCATCAATGAGCGACGCAAAGATTGCGCGCATGCGATTCTCGATGTCGTTGTTTGTGATCTACTTCGGCACCAACAAACAGTACAAAAATATCGCGCACCATGAAATCATCATGGGGCCGCGCTATCGCGAATTGCTCGAGGATATTTTTGA
Source organism: Gemmatimonadaceae bacterium (assembly GCA_025362635.1). Taxonomy (GTDB): domain Bacteria; phylum Gemmatimonadota; class Gemmatimonadetes; order Gemmatimonadales; family Gemmatimonadaceae; genus Gemmatimonas. The sequence goes on from JANYFO010000050.1 coordinate 17,939, forward strand.
GAGGAAAATTCTCGCGGATGATTTTTCGTTGTACCTGCATCGCCCGACCGCCACGGATCCCTCGCTCGCGCCCGAAGGTCATGATTGCTGGTACGTGTTGTCCCCCGTGCCTCATCTCGGCGGTGACGTGGATTGGGAGCGCGTGTCGCAGCGGTACCGCGATCGCATTATCGCGTACCTTGAGGAGCGGCATATGCCCGGACTGTCGCAGCACATTGTGACGGAGCGTAGAATCGACCCCCGCTATTTCGAGCAGACGCTAAACAGTTACTTAGGGAGCGCTTTTGGCCCCGAGCCGACACTGACGCAATCCGCATATCTCCGTCCCCATAACGTCAGTCCGGATATTCCCAATTTATTTTTCTGCGGCGCCGGCACCCACCCCGGTGCAGGGCTTCCTGGGGTGATCGCCAGCGGTAAGATCGTGGCAGAGATGATCGGCTCGGCGCATAGTGGACGAGAATTGGTCGCGCACGATTAGTTTTCATCCATGAACATCTCGATCACTCCCTCTGAGCAGACGGGCATCTCGCGTCGCCTGCAAATTTCTGTGCCGCCCGAAACGGTTGCAGTTTACGAAGACCAAGCGGCGAAGAAATACGCATCGCAGGTGCGCCTCCCCGGTTTCCGTCCAGGCAAGGCGCCGCCATCAATGGTCCGCAAGCGCTTCGCCGAGCAGATTCGCCAGGAAGCCATCGAACTCGTCATTAACGAGGCATTTAAAGAAGCGATCGAGCGTGAGCAGCTAAAACTGGCCACGCAGCCGCATGTGCATGACGTGAAATACGTGCCAGGCGAGGCGCTCGAGTTTGAGCTGCATTGCGAACTTCGGCCTGAGCTTTCGCTCACCGTTATTGACGGCTTCACCATTTCGCGTCGCAGCACCGAAGTGACGGATGGTGTGATCGAAGAACAGATTGAACGCTTGCGTGAACAGAAAGCCAACTGGTCGCCGATCACCGACAAGCCCGCACCGGGCGACATGGTGACCGTGATGCTGTCCACGGCTGATGCTTCGGGCGTCCTTCCAGAATCGAAAGAATATCGGCTCGTGCTCGGCGGCGGTCAGGCCATTCCGGGCATCGAAGAATTGATCATGGAAGCGCACGAAGGCGACACAGTGGAGCGCACGGTACGCTGGCCAGATGACTTCCCCGATGAAACGCAGCGGGGAAGTACGAAGCTCGCGCGCGTCACGCTGCAAGACGTAAAACGCAAATCGCTGCCTGCGCTTGACGATGCGTTCGCGCGAGAAATTGGCGACTTCGACACGATGGACGTTTTGCGTGCAGCGGTGCGTACGGATATGAGTGCGCAGGCGACACGCGAAGGCGAAGCTGATGTGCGCGGTCAGCTCGTCGAAAAAATTGTCGAAGCAAATCCGTTTGAAGTACCGGCGAGTTGGACGCAACAGTTGGTCGAAGGCTACATGCAGATGTACGGTGTGCCCGACGCAGAAAAGGCGCGCTTCAACGTAGAGTTTCGTCCAATGGCCGAACAACAAGTGCGTCGTGATCTGATCGTCGACACCCTCGCCGAACGTGAGTCGCTCACCGCGAGTGCCTCGGAGGTTGACGCGCGCGTTGAGGAGATGGCGAAGGCCCGGAACGCAGATCCGGGGCAAGTGTACGCGCAGCTGCAAAAAGCCGGTCGCCTGCAGGAAATTGAGCGTGAGCTTACCGAAAATCGCGTGTTCGCGTGGCTCCTCGAGCGCAATACGGTCAGCGCGGCATAACCCAACCGATCTTCCTGTCACCACCGTCTTAGCAAGGAGTATCATGGCGCTGTACATGCCTTACATCATCGAACGGTCCAGCCGCGGCGAGCGCACGTACGACATTTTTTCGCGCTTGTTGATGGATCGTATCGTGTTTCTTGGAAGCGCGATCAATGATGACGTGGCCAACGTGATCATTGCGCAGATGCTGTTTCTTGACGCCGACAATCCCGAAAAGCCCATCCATTTGTACATCAACTCGCCGGGCGGCAGCGTGTCGGCGGGATTAGCGATGTACGACACCATGCAGTTCATCAAGGCGCCAGTGCACACTACATGCATGGGCATGGCCGCCAGCATGGGCGCGTTTCTTCTGTGTGCCGGTGAAGCCGGCAAGCGCAGTGCGTTGCCGCATTCTCGCATCATGATCCACCAGCCGTCGCAAAACGGCGGCGGCGGGTCTGCGTCAGATATCGAAATTCAAGCGCGCGAGATTCTCTATCTGCGCTCGAAAATGAACGAGCTGATGGCCAAACACACGGGTCGTCCCGTGGAGCAGGTTGAGCGGGACACCGATCGCGACCGCTTTATGTCGGCCGACGATGCGAAGGTGTACGGGCTCGTGGACATCGTCATTTCGCACCAGGCTGAGCTGGTCGCGGCGCGCTAACGCGAACGTTGGTCGGGCCTCCGGTGTAACGGAGATGTGCGGCGGCACCGTTTGCGGTGCCGCCGCTCCTGTATTTCGCTGCCGCGCCGATACTTTTATCTTATGGGATGTGAACGTGAATACCTCACGTCCCTGCATTTCGCTTGACCCTGCGCAACTTCATGGCTTAACTGTAGGTGGTGACAACAGTTGTCATCTTCTCAGTCTCCCGCCCGCGCGTCGCCTTTCGATACGGACCACATGTCCCACGACAAGCATCTTCGCTGCTCCTTTTGTGGCAAGTCCAAGGACGCCGTCCGAAAGTTCATTTCGGGCCCGTCGGTCTACATTTGCAACGAGTGCATTGCGCTCTGCAATGAGATCCTCGCTGAGGACGAAGAGCGCGAAGTTGCCGAAGCCATTACGCAGGTCCCGACTCCCCGCGAAATCAAAGGGATTCTTGACCAGTACGTCATCGGCCAAGAATTAGCCAAGAAGGCGCTTTCGGTTGCCGTCTACAACCACTACAAGCGCATCAATGCTGCCAGCTCGGCGCGCGAAGATGATGTTGAACTCGACAAGTCCAACATTCTGCTCATTGGACCTACCGGCGTTGGAAAGACCTTGCTCGCGCAGACGTTGGCGCGCATCCTCGACGTGCCGTTCACCATCGCGGATGCGACGACCCTTACTGAAGCGGGCTACGTCGGCGAGGACGTCGAAAATATTCTCGTGCGATTGTTGCAAGCGGGCGACTTTAATGTCGCCGAGTGCGAGCGTGGCATTGTGTACATCGACGAAATCGATAAGATCGCGCGCAAATCGGAGAACCCGAGCATTACGCGCGACGTGTCGGGCGAAGGCGTACAACAGGCATTGCTGAAAATCCTTGAAGGCACCATTGCATCGGTGCCTCCGCAGGGCGGACGCAAGCATCCGCAGCAGGAGTATATCCAGATCAACACGAAGGACATTCTGTTTATCTGTGGTGGCGCGTTCGACGGCCTTGAAAAAATTATCGAGGCGCGTACGGGCCGTCGTCAAATTGGGTATAGCGGTGAGAAAGGTGATCAGTCCAAGGTCACGGCGATTCACAAAACCACCGCGAAAACACCGTTCGCTGAAGTGGAGCCGGACGACTTACTGCGCTTCGGCATCATCCCCGAACTTGTTGGTCGATTGCCGGTGTGCGTACCGCTCGAAGCGCTCGATGAAGACTCGTTGGTGCAGATTTTGAAAGAACCAAAAAATGCGCTGACAAAACAGTATCAACGGCTGTTCGATCTTGAAGAAGTGAAAATCACGTTCGAGGAATCCGCGCTGCGCGCGGTGGCGTCGAAAGCTCTGAAGCGTGGGACTGGCGCACGCGGACTCCGCGCCATTCTTGAAGAGACCCTGTTGGACACCATGTTTGATCTCCCCACGCGTGATGACGTCGTGGAAGTGAAGGTTACCGAAGCCTCGGTCGTTAC
>JANYFO010000080.1 GCA_025362635.1 Gemmatimonadaceae bacterium
CGGGTATGCCGAAGGCGCCGATTGGGAAAATTGGTGTTGCCGTGTCGCCCGCAAATCCGCAGCGCATTTACGCATCTGTCGAAGCAAAGGACACGTTGGGGGGCATTTTTCGCTCGGACGACGGTGGAGACAATTGGACGCGCACCAATGGCCAACAACAATTTCAAGTACGTCCGTGGTACTACTCCGCGGTGACGGCGGATCCGACCAACGAAAACACATTGTACGTCATGAACTTGCAGGTGTGGAAGTCGATCGACGCGGGCAAGACATTTTCGCGTATTCGCGTGCCGCATGGCGATACACACATCATGTGGGTCGATCCGAAAAATCCAGACCGTTTAATCAATGGCAACGATGGCGGTGGCACCGTGTCACTCGATGGTGGCAAGAGCTGGTCGTCGATCATGAATCAGCCAACGGCGCAGTTTTATCACGTGATGACGGACAACGCGTGGAATTATCGGTTGTTCGGCGCGCAGCAAGATAATTCGACGGTTTCGATCGCGTCGCGTTCTGACTTTGGTGCCATTACCGAACGTGATTGGTGGCCCGTGGCGGGCTGCGAAAATGCGCACATCGCGGTTGATCCGCGAAATAGCAGCATCACGTACGGCGGATGCTACACGGGGACGCTTTCGCGCCACGACAATCGTACCCAACAGTCGCGCGATATTGCGGTGTGGCTGAACAACTACGATGGCATCGCCGTGAAAGATGTGCCACACCGATTTCAGTGGACGTTCCCGGTGATGTTGTCTCCACACGATCCCGGCGTGTTGTACGCGGCGTCGCAGAACGTTTGGAAATCAACAAACGAGGGATATAGTTGGGAGAAAGTGTCGCCCGACCTCACGTATGCGGACACGGCAACGATGGGGCCGAGTGGGGGCCCGGTCCACAACGACATGACGGGCACGGAGTGGTATGCGACAATTTTCGCATTGGCCGAGTCGCCAACAACGAAGGGTGTATTGTGGGCGGGGTCGGACGACGGCCGTGTGCACATCACGCGCGACAACGGCGCGACGTGGACTGATATCACACCGAAAGCGATGGTGAAGCACACGCGCGTGACCACGATTGAGCCATCACGCTACGAACCAGGCGTGGCGTATATGTCGGCCACGCGGTATCAGCGCGATGATTTTCAACCATACCTGTATAAAACCAACGATTATGGAAAGTCGTGGATGCGCATTGATGCGGGCATTCCGAACGGCGCGTATACGCGCGCCATTCGTGAGGACCTCGTGCGCCGCGGCTTACTGTTTGCGGCAACGGAAACTGGCGTGTACGTGTCGTTCGATGACGGCGGACGCTGGGAACCACTGCAGTTGAATCTCCCGCGTGTCAGCGTGCGTGATGTTCGCGTGCAGGGCAATGATCTGCTCATCGCAACACATGGTCGCAGTTTTTGGGCGCTCGATGATATAGCGGTGTTACGCCAAATGTACGACTCGGTCACCGCGAAACGCGTGCACCTCTTTCAACCCAGCGTGGCGTACCGCTTCGCGCACGGCCACAGCGACGGTGGTCGCAACGTTGGTGAAAATCCGTACGATGGCGTACTTGTGGACTATTGGTTGAAGGACACGCCGACCGAAAAAGTCACGCTCGAGTTTTTGAACGCACGCGGGGCGGTGGTGCGGAGCTTCTTCGGGAGCACGGGTATGACGTTAAAAGACAGCGTGCCGAAGGATTCCGTTCTGCATAAAGACTCCCTTGCCTACACCGCCTCTGACTCCATCGTCACCACGCGGGTTGGATCGAATCGCTTTTGGTGGAACCTGCGTTACCCAGACGCGAAGCGCATCAAGACCGTCGTCAATGATGAAGGTACGTTAAGCGGTCCAACGGCTGTTCCGGGAGAGTATCGCGTACGGCTCATTGTCGGTCGTGACTCGTTGATACGCTCATTCATCGTGAAACTTGATCCGCGTATTGAGGCCACCACGGCCGACCTACAGCAAACGTTTGACCTTGGGATGAAGGTGCAAGGTCGCATGAACAGCATCGTGGATGCCTTTGCGCGTATTGAAGATGTGCAGCGACAAATCGACGTGCGTGCGGAGCAATCGTCAGCGCAAGAGTATGCGAAGCGCGTGAAGGACGCGGTGACCCCGGTGCGAGCACACCTCGAAATCGTGCGCACCGAACTCGTGGACTGGTTCAATCACGACGATCAAGCGACGCTGCATTTCCCGATAAAGCTCTACAACATGATGCTGTCGCTCAACTCACAAGTGCTGGGGCAGGAAACAAAACCCACTAAACAGCATGGCCAAATTCTCGACGATTTGGGTGGAAAAATCGACGTGCAACTCCAACGGCTGCAAGAGCTCGAGGCAACGGAAATTAAAGCGCTTAATACCCTGCTGCAGGAGCTGGGTCTCCCGCCAATTTTCCTTCCACCTTTGGGCGCGAAGAAGACGATTTCTTAGCATGCATACGTGTACGGCGCCACGCTTCCCACGCGTTCGCTACCAGGAGTCCAGCGAGCAAAAAGTACGCGGCGCCCACGAGTTCGAACACGGCGTAGCTGACCATCGCCGTGATCACGCCAAACACCACTTGATCGCGAGCTTTGGGTGGTGACGTTGGCGGATCGGTCACCATGAAAAACGCAAAGAACAGCGCCGCATGCAAATCTGGCGCACGATACAATTCTGCCACTGTTTTAGGATCGCTGCCGAACGCGGTGATCGTGAAGAGCGCGTAGTAAATGCCGAGAAAGGCTAACACGGCCGGCATTTTGTTCACGCGTTGCGTGATGTAAAGGCCTGTCGCAAAGAGCACGGTGAGTGCGAGTAACGGCAGTTCGGGCAACGCACCCCACCAGCTTTGACCGGTATCGAATACATAGAACGTGGCCACCAACGCAAACGCCGCCGGATTAAACACGTTTGCCGAACGCGTGCGAAACACATATTTGCTGGCAACGCCAACGGCCGCCGTAATTGCGGCGACGTACCACGGTTCATGTGGGCTCAGTACCATTGCCACAAAGAGCCCGGTGAGCAACGCACCGCTTGGGAACGACCACGTGCCGTCGCGCCAACGCAACAGTGGCGCATCAACCAGCATCGCCACTACGGACGCCGCACACACACCTGGTGCGACGATGGTCACGCCGCTGCCGAATGCCGCGAGCACAACGAGCACCGTCAGCAAAATGATAAGCAGCCCTTTCGGCGTGCGGAAAAACCGTTTCATGCGCTGGCGAATCCTGTTGTGGCTACACGCTCAAGCGTCGGCGTGACAATCAAGCCGCGCAATTCGTGTCGTTCGAGTAATGCCAATCCCTCTATCGGCCCAAGCACGAAGGCGGCGGTTGCGAATGCGTCCGCAATCATCGCGGACGTTGCAACTACAGTGACGCTTGCGACCGCCGTCGTGGATACACCGGTAAGTGGCTGCATGATGTGATGCTCAGCCACATGACCGGGTACATGTCGTGCATAATCGCCTGAGGTACAGACTGCGCACTCGGATACCTGCAGCGTTTCGATCATCTGTGTGGCATCGCGCGGATGGCGGATGCCCACGGTCCATGTGGCACCGTGGGCATTGTGCCCACTGAGAAACACGTCGCCGCCCGCATCAACGGCGAAATTCACAAATGGCGCGAGTTCGCGCACGGCCATGTCAACAGCGAGTCCCTTCGCAACCGCGCCCAAATCGAGCAGCAGGGGTCGATGCAACGTGATCGTCCGCGCGCCGACATCGAGTTCGACGTCGCGATAGCTCACATCATCTGGTGCAGGAATGCGTGACTGCACCAGATCACCACTTCGGTATTCCCGATTAAAGCCACGCGCTTCCATCCGATGTCCGACGGTTGGATCAAACGCACCGTGTGTTTCGTCGGCCACCGCGAGCGCAAACTGTACGGCTTCGAAAAGCAGCGGACTGACCGGCACCGGCGTGCCTACGCGCGTCGAGAGCTGGCGCAATTCACTGTGGGCGGCGAAACGCGAGCACACCACCTCGATTCGCTCAAACCATGCCACTGCGCGATCAATACCACGCGTTCGATCACGTCGCGCGCGCTGGCTTGTGCCATGCCCCACAATTTGCATCGAGACAACGGTGCCCATTTGCGCAAAGGTGTGAACGAACGCGTCGCTCACTTCGATCGGCTAAGGGCTTCGGCAACGGCGTAGTAGAACGCGTTTGCACTCTGCGTCGCACCAGATACATAGTCAACATCCGGGCTCTGTCGGGCAACGACTTGTGGCGGCAGCGCGGCGATCCACGAACAGGAATAGCGCGTGAGACATTGGGAAATTGACGCGGAGATGATGCGCCCGTCTTTGATCTCGACCATCGCCTCAATGTCGCCATGTCGTGACGTGCCGCGTCCAAAAAACATGCCGTCGCGATATGGTGGACCGAGGGGAAGCGGCGCTGCAGCCGCAGATGGCGGAGCAGGCGTCGGTGTGGGCGTGGGGATGGGTGTTGGCGCTTGAACTGCGGGTGGTAGTGGTGCCACGACCGCCGTTGGTGCCGACGCAATAGGCGGTGGTGGCGGAGTCGCAGGTGTAGACGCCACAACCATCACGCTCGATGTCGGTGTGGCCGACTGCGCAACGCTATCCACCGCACTTTTCATGTCATTACGCGTCAAACGCTTCGTCACCGGACCTGCTTTTACGACGGTCGGCGTGAATTCGGCAGACATCGCCACCGGCTGTACGAGCGCAACCGTCGCGCTCGTTGCCGCGGATACACGCACGTTGGGCGCACTCCGCCGCACAGAGCTCTCGTCGGCAAAACGACTTGCAGCGACCTGCGTGCGCATGAATCCAGCCGCGTACACCGCCAGCACCGCCGCTGAACCCAACGCGACGAGGCTGGAGCTACCGCGCTTGCCGGTGCGCGTCAAAGCAGGAATGGCAGCGCTGGACTTCACGTCAGCCGTTGAAAAAGTTGGGGAAGAAATTGCGCGAGCGACTCACCCTCATATACGGCAGCATTGCCAATGTTGCTGTAATATGCTCCAACAGACTTTTCCCAAATACTCCTCCCTCGGAGCTGAGGACGATGACAAGCACTTGGCGCAGGTTGCTCTCGTGGTCGACGATCGTGCTGGTGGCCACGGCGTGCGGAACTCCAGAGCCGCCCGCCGATGATGTGACCACGATTGTCGCGAAGCCGATCGAGCGAACAAATCTTGATACGACGTGCGCCGCGTGCAAGGACTTTTATCAGTTTGCCAACGGCGGATGGCTGAAGGCAACCACCATTCCCGCCGCGTATCCCACGTGGGGTTCGTTCATCGAATTGAGTGATCGGAACGAAGCGGTATTACACAAAATCTTAGACGACGCATCGGTCGACGTTGCGTCGAAAAAAGTTGTGGCTGGCTCCGATCGATGGAAAGTTGGCGCGTTTTATGGTGCCTGCATCGATACAACGACGGTCGAAAAACGCGGGATTGCTCCATTGCAGCCAGTGCTCGACAAGATTGCGGCCATTTCGTCGCCCACCACGCTTGCTGCGTCGCTCGCGGAACTTGAACACGATGCGGGACTGGCACCGTGGAACAA
>JANYFO010000136.1 GCA_025362635.1 Gemmatimonadaceae bacterium
CTCGGCCAGCACCACGAAGGTTGATCGCCGTCGCACCCCAAATCATGACCAGTGAAATCACCCACTGCTGCATATGCGACAGCGCTGGGAAAAAGAAGGCGAGGTATTGATTAAGTAGCACGGGATAAATCGCCATGTCCACCAGCGAATAGCACCATGTGCACCAACCATTTTGGAAACTCCAAAATGGACCAAACGCGCGACGCACCCAGCGATAATATCCGCCCTCTTCCGGCAGCATGCTGGCCAGTTCGCCAATCAACAATGTTTCCGGAATGCTCCAAAATATTGGAACCAGCACCAGCAACAGGAGGGTGACGCCCGGCCCGGTAGACGCCACCAACCCTTCCATCGAAAACGCGCCGCCGGATGTATTGAAAAACATCACGGCGGCGAGTGTCAGAGTGCCGAGTGATCGGCGAAGGGTCAACCCACAACCACGTTCAGCAATCGTTTAGGTACGAAAATCACCTTCCGGATTTCGCCAACGAGAAAACGCGCGACGCCCTCGTCGGCCATGGCCGCAGCAAGCGCGGCGTCCTGAGTCACGTCAACGGCAACGCGCAACTTGCCGCGTACTTTGCCGTTCACTTGCACTACGAGTTCCACCTCGTCATCAACGAGCATCGTTGGATCAAACGTGGGCCAACCGGCATCAAACACGCTTTCCGTATGACCCAGCGCCGCCCAGCACTCCTCCGCCAAATGTGGCGCGTACGCGGCCACCATTTGTACCAGTGGCAACACCTCGTCCCGATGGGCCGTGCGGTCGCCGCGACGCACCACGTTCAGATATTCCATCATCGCGGCGATCGCTGTGTTGTACGCGAGCGATCCACTATCCAGCCCAACTTTCTTGATCGTGCGGTGTTGCTTGCGCATCACGTCGGTGTCGGGCGCGCCTGTTGTGGAGACGTCGCGGACGGTGGCCCACAGCCGATCGAGAAACCGTCGGACACCACTAATGCCTTGATCCCGGAAGTCGCCGCCCTCTTCGTACGGCCCGAGAAACATGAGGTACATACGAAACGCATCGGCACCCCATTCTTCCATGTACACATCGGGGTTGATCACGTTGCCTTTCGACTTTGACATCTTCGCACCGTCACGAATGATCATGCCGTGCGCGCGGAAGCGCGTAAACGGCTCTTCAAACGCGAGGTGTCCTCCGTCGTGCAACACCATCGTGACGAATCGCGAATACAACAGATGCAGCACCGCGTGCTCATTGCCGCCGATGTATGAGTTCACCGGTAGCCATTTTTTTGTGCGACCGGCCTCAAACGGTACGATGCGATTGGTCGCACTCGGGTAGCGCAAGAAATACCACGCGCTATCGAGAAACGTATCGGAGACATCGGTTTCGCGACGCGCCGATTTCCCGCACGTTGGACACGGGACGCGCGACCATTCTTCGTGCCGCGCGAGCGGCGATACCCCCGAATCATCGGGCTTGAAATCGGGAATGAATGGTAGTTCGACGGGCAATTGCGACTCGGGTACGGGCACAGTACCGCACGCGTCACAGTAAATAATGGGAATCGGCGGTCCCCAATAACGCTGTCGCGAAATACACCAATCATGCAGGCGATAGTTGATCACAGCACTCGCGTGTTTGTGGTCTTCCAGCCATGCCGTCACTTTTACTTTTGCGTCGATCACCGGCAAGCCGTCAAATTGCGCGCTGTTGACGAGACGACCACCCGCGTCATCCGTATACGCCGCGTCGTCGAACGGCGTGTTTGCCTCGTGTTCGACACCCGCAACCACACGCACAATTGGCAAACCAAACGTGCGCGCAAATTCGAAATCGCGCTCGTCGTGCCCTGGCACCGCCATGATGGCGCCAGTGCCATACTCCATCAGCACGTAGTCGGCAATCCAAATGGGAATGCGCGCGCCCGTTGCCGGGTTGCTCGCATATGCGCCAGTAAACACGCCAGTTTTGCGCTTCACACTCTTTCGTGCAATGACGTCTTGACGCTGCGTGACGTCTTGATACGCCCGCACTGCAACACGTTGCTCGTCCACCGTGACGGCATCCACCAACGGATGTTCAGGCGCCAACACCAAATACGTGGCGCCAAAAATCGTATCCGCACGCGTCGTAAACACACGCACGTGCACATCGTGCGCTTCGACCGCGAACACAACCTCGGCCCCCTGCGAACGACCAATCCAGTTGCGCTGCGCCTGTTTGGTGATCGTCGACCAATCGAGGGTATCAAGATTATTTAACAAACGCTCGGCATAGCTACTGATCTTAAAAAACCACTGCTCGAGAAACCGCTGTTCGACCGCCGTACCGCAGCGTTCACACAAACCATTTTCCACCTGTTCGTTGGCCAGCACCGTTTTGTCGGTCGGACACCAGTTCACCGCCGCCGCCTTCTTGTACGCGAGCCCCTGTTTGTAGAGCTGGAGGAAGACCCACTGCGTCCACTTGTAATAGTCGGGGTGACTCGTGTCGACCTTGGCGCTCCAATCCACCATCAAACCCGCGCGCTCCAGCTGTCGCTGAAAGTTCGCAATATTTTTGGGTGTGAGCTCCATCGGGTGCGCGCCAACCTTCAACGCGTAATTTTCCGAATGAATACCAAATGCGTCGTAGCCTAGCGGCTGAAAAACCTGATACCCTTGTTGCCGACGAAAGCGCGCGGAAATATCGCTACCAGTGAACGCGAACAGATTGCCGACATGCAGTCCCTCGGCTGACGGATACGGGAACATCATCAGCGCATAAAACGGATTCGGTGCTCCGTCGAGATCAACCGTGTTTGTACCGCGTTCGGCCCAGCGCTGTTTCCAGCGGGTCTCGACGGTAGCGGGATCGTACGGGGTTGGAACAGTCGGGTCGGTCGTATCAGCGTGCGTCATTGTCCAAAGATAGCGCCACCTGCAAGCGGAATGAATTCAGCGATTTTACAGCCAGTCGCCGTCGTGCCTGTTCAGTCTGGGGAAACGCACAGATGCTCCCACAAAAAAATGCTTTTTGGTACGCGACAGGAAGTCGTACTATCAATTGGCGCGCGCCTTCGGACGCTCGCTCGCCTTAAACACGTACGCGCTCGTCTCCAGTCGCGCGCCTTTCTCATCGCACACGGCGAATCGACTCCCTTCATAGCACGACACGCCCGCGTACCGACCGTCTTTCGTAACTGCATAAAAATCGAGATCAAAGTAGGGACGACCCCGCTCGTCCAGCAACCGCTTTTCCGTCATCGCTATGACGCGCTCAACCACCTTTAACAGCGACTGTTCGGGCGTCATGCCTTGGCGCATAAACTCTACGGCGAGGAACGCTCCACACACTTTCATGTTCGCTTCACCGCGTCCCGTGCTGCCCGCCGCGCCGACAGTATTGTCGCAATATTGTCCCGCGCCGATAATGGGCGAATCTCCAACGCGACCAGGAATTTTCCACGACATGCCACTTGTCGTGGTGACGGATCCGATGTCACCGGCAGCCGTGACCGCGTTCATGTTGATCGTACCGGTCGTGTACTTGATTTTGATGTCGTCGTCATGATCGAGCCATGCATCGTTTTTGTTCAAGCGCGATTTCCACCGCATCCAATCCTGTCGGCTCTTCTCCGTTAACAGATTTTGCTCTCTAAAGCCCATCGCCAGCGCAAACTTCTTCGCGCCGGGACCCACGAGCATAATGTGGTCGGTATAATCCATCACGGCTTTGGCCACTAGCGACGGTGTCGCAATGTCTTCAATGCACCCCACTGCCCCCGCCCGGCGCGTCGGTCCGTGCATACATGAGGCATCGAGCTGCACGATGCCGTCTTCATTGGGTAAACCGCCTAACCCCACTGACTGATCGTTAGGGTCAAGCTCTTGGATGTTCACGCCGGCAATTGCCGCGTCTAGCGGATCCTCGCCGCTGGCCATTTTTTCGAACGCCACCTTCACGCCCCGAATGCCGTTTGCCGACGAAATCACAACGGGTCGACCTCGAAAGACGCCGGATCCGACGTCGCTGGACGCTGAAAACTCCGGCGGAAATCCGCCGTCTGGCAGGCGAGGGATAAATCCGGCGGCCGCGAGCG
>JANYFO010000212.1 GCA_025362635.1 Gemmatimonadaceae bacterium
CGGGTATATCGTTTTGGTACCGCTCGCGATTTTAAAGGGCTAAAACGGTTCGCTATTTGGATGGGCTGCTACATGGCGTGTATGTTGCGCAGCGTAGCACTGAGGGCGAATAGCTCAGCTGGTTAGAGTGCCTGTCTTACACACAGGATGTCGGGGGTTCGAGTCCCTCTTCGCCCATTTTCGATTAACGGTCCAACGCTCGCGGGCGCCTTGCGAGCCGTTCAGGGCAGTGACAGCTTTTGCAGTTGACCCCTCGACCCGACTTGGCTCGCGCACGGCCATCGGGTTGTCTTGCTCCTCGACAGCATGTGAGTACCCCACTCAATGTCTGTTCGAGACCTACGGCTACTTGGTGCGGAGGTTACGACTTTGTTAACACGGCATTTTCAAGCGACGATCGGGATGGGTCTGGCTTTCTGCGGCGCGATCGCAGCGCCTACGGTCGCCGCAGCACAAGGCACGTACAACCGGGTTCCCGATCCAGGGGCAACCCGTGTCTTAGTGCCGGTGTTCAAAGGCTCCGAAAAAGGACTTGGCGTCTTAGCGGCAGATGCGGTGCGCTCGCGCATCGGAAACGAATTTCCGTTCAAGCAAGTCTACGTACTCCCGAAAACTGAGATCAATCAGTATCTCGAGGCGTCGGGCTTCCCGATTGCCGAACCGCTGCAAGCTCACGACGCGCGCGCATTGGCCAATCTCATGCGTGCGGATGAGTATCTCACCGGCAGTGTGATCAAAACGGCAGCCGGCTACAAAATCGATGCGTCGTTGGTCTTGGCGCGGGATAACGCGTTGGTGCAACCGCTTGGTGTATTTGAAGCCCCCAAGCTTGATGCAGCGGCTGGCCTGCTGTCGAAGGAACTGAAGGAAGCTCGCAAACAGCTCGATACCGAAAAGAAGTGTGTCAACAGCGTTCGCGACGGAAAGCTGGATGCCGCGGCCGCGTTTGCGAAGGAGGGCATCGTCGCATATCCAAAGGCAACGCTCTCGCGGGTGTGCTTGGCTAACGTGATGAACGCGCAGAAAGCACCGCCCGATAGCATGCTGCGCATCTCTCGTGAAATCGTGGCGCTTGATCCGCGCAATCGGTTTGGCCTCCAGTTCCTTGCAAACGCCTATCGCGCCGTCAATCAGCCCGATTCAGCGGTTCGTGCGATGACCACGTTGCTGTCAACTGATCCGGCGAACCCGCGTTTGCAGAAAGACGTCGTGGAGGCGATTGCGCAGCTCGCGAATCCAAAAGTCGCGCGCCCGGTTATCGACACCGCCGTTGCACTAAATCCTGGTGACCCAGACTTGCTACGTTTGCGCTGGCTTATTTTGCTGGCGACCAAAGACTACAAAGAAGCATATGTACAGGGCGAAGAACTGGTGAAGCTTGACACGTCCTTCGCGGACACCACGTACTTCATTCGTACGTCAATCGTGTACGCGTCCGATAGTCAGTATCAGAAGTCGGCCGAGTTCGCGGCGAAGGGGCTCGCGAAATTTCCTGGGCAGCCGAGCCTGACGTATCAGCAGATCGTTTCACTGCGGTCTGCTGGACAGAATCAGCAAGCGTTGGATGCATTAACAAAAGCGCTCGATGCAAAAATTCCGGTTGAGAACGGCGCGTACATTCGCCTCACGTTGTTGAAGGACCTGAATCGCAACGAGGAGGTGCTCCCCGCCGCTCGAGCCATCATCGCGGCCGGAGATACCGCGAATTCTGTGCGTCAGATGATCGTCGGCATTGGACAAGCGCAGAGTAACGCGGCCGGAAAAAGCGCGAATCCGGACGACTTCCAAACGGCAATCAACACGCTGATGTACGCGGATTCGGTTTCGAAGGGACAAACCAAAGCGCAGGCGCAGTTCCTGTTGGGGTCAACGTACGTACGCTACAGCCAAGTAAAGTTGCAGCTTGGTCAGGCGCAAAAGTCGTGCACCTTGCTGAAGGAAGCAAAAAATCTGCTTGCGGACGCGCAGATTCAATTGCCAAAGGGTGGGTCGTTTGCGGTGGACCAGATGCGGACGTTGATGGGTGCCGCAATGCAACTGGACACCGGCGCCGACCAGCTGTTGAAACAATTCTCTTGTAAGTAGCACGGAGAGCGCGTTCCTTGCGCTCCAATCGCGAGCCCGCCGTCGCCTGCGACGGCGGGCTCGCGTGCGTTTCCGACATCCGCAGTCACTGCTCGCTCACGGTATACGTACCGCCTCACATCTGTTCACGGAAATGGGTAATACACATTTTGCTTCCACATCCCCTCGCTTGACGCTAGTCCATGCGTCGCACTAACATGTCGCGCCCCAACCCAAGCGCGTGAGCCCGTTTCGTACCATTCCATCTGCGCGAGTAAGCGCCTACCACGTTCCCGTACTGCTGGCCGAAATCGAGTCGCTTTTGGCAAGCGCGACGACCATTCTCGACTGCACACTCGGCGGCGGCGGACATACAGCTGCGCTGCTTGATCGCGGCATGCGCGTCACCGGTATTGATCGTGATCCTCGCGCGCTCACGTCAGCGCGCGAGCGCTTGGCGGACTTTGAGCGCGCTGGCCAGTTCCGCGCCTTGCTTGGCAATTACGCGGCGTTGAGCGACGCCGGCCTCGCGTATTCGGAGCGTTTCGGCGGCATCTTGCTCGATCTCGGTGTGTCATCGCATCAGTTCGACGATCTCTCGCGAGGCTTCACGTTTCGTGAGGGAGCGCCGCTCGACATGCGCATGGGTGATGATTCTGAGTTTGATGCGGCGGAGTTGCTCAACACGATCGACGAGGTTGATCTTTCCGCGTTGTTGCGCGCGTATGCCGACGAACCCCGCGCGGCACGACTTGCGCGCGAAATTGTACGTCGACGGTCGCGGCGACCGTTTGCCACGGCGGATGATTTGGTCGACGCCATTCGCGCCGTACTCGGGCCTCGCAGCGGTGCACCGGATTTCGCGCGCGTTTTCCAAGCCGTGCGTATCGCGGTCAACGACGAACTTGCGGGGCTCGAACGTGCGCTCCCACTATTGCGTGATCGGTTGGAGCCGAACGGCGTGCTTGCCGTCATCAGCTACCACTCCGGTGAAGATCGTCTGGTGAAAAACGCATTTCGTGACTGGAGCGCAAGTTGTATCTGCCCACCCAAGCTGATGATGTGCGCATGCCGTGGTGTGGCGTTAGGCGAAACGCTCACGAAGCGACCTGTGAGCGCTAGTGATGTTGAAACCGAGGGCAATTCGCGTGCGCGGAGCGCGCGCCTCCGTGCGTGGAGGCGCGCCGGCTAATGGCAACCGCAAAGCGCGCCACACGCTCGGCGGCTGACTCGCGAACACGCGTGGCGCTCGGACTGCTCGTCTTCGTCGTCGTCGCGAGTATCGTGGTGTGGCGGCGTGCGCTTGGCTCCTCAACAGAACGACAAATAGGTAAGCTGGAAACGGAGCGACGTTCGCTGGCATCCACGCGCGCGATGCTCGAAAATGAATTGCGGGAGGCCACTGGTCGTCGCCGCATCGTGGCAGAAGCGGAGCGACGTTTGGGTATGCATGTTGCGACGGACGCGCAAACGCGAAATTTGGCCGATACAGTAGTGACGCAATGATTTTGGAATCGGAAACTCCGACGCAGGCGCAGCACGGCATGGACCAACCAGACGTCGGTCCGCTTGTGAGTCGCCTGCGTGCACGACTGGTGCATTACTTATTAGTGGCGGTCGCACTGACCATTCTTGCGCGATCGGTACAGCTCCAGCTAGTTGAAGGTGCTCAATGGGGACTGGTCGCCGAGAAACAGCAAGTACGCGAACTCACGACGACACCGCTGCGTGGGCGCATTCTCGACGCCACTGGTCGCGTGCTGGTCGAGACGCGGGAGCTGACGCGCGTGACCATCACGCCGTACGAATTGCGGACAACAAAAAAGTTGGGCGACACGCGCGCGCGCGTTCGCGACGGTATGCGGGCGTTAGATGTGCCCGCGGCATTGATTCGTCGTGCGATGGATACCACGCAGAAGTGGGTCGAGTTGCCGGGACTTTATGCACCGAGTGCGGTGGAACGCTTTGCTGGCATTCCGGGTGTGAAGCGTGAATTAGTGTATCGTCGTATGCAATCGGCCGCGATGGGTATTCAGCGCGTGATCGGAACCGTCGATCATGCGGACCTGCCACGGGGGGGCATTGAACAAGCGACAGATTCACTGTTGCGCGGTGTGAAAGGACGTGACGCGCTGATGCTCGACGGACGCGGCAATCGTGTGATCACGCCAACGCTTTCGGGCGTGAGTGCGCAACCTGGGCATACGGTGACGCTTACACTCAATCAATCGCTGCAAGAAATCGCAGAGAATGAATTGACGAAGGCGATGACGCGAACGGGCGCGACTGGCGGCGATGTCGTAATGCTCGATCCGCGGGACGGGTCCGTGCTTGCGCTTGCAGGGGCGCGGGACGGTAAGCCGTCGTCGACGAGTACGCCGCTGACGGAGGCGTACGAGCCTGGCTCGGTGATGAAGCCGTTCATTGTCGCACGATTGCTCGAGATGCATCGTGCAACGCCCGACGAAATGGTCAACACCGAAAATGGTATTTACACGTTGGCCAAGCGCACCATCCATGATGAGCACATTGCCGCGCAACTCCCCGTGCGTGACGTCATTCGTTTTTCCAGCAACATTGGTATCGTCAAACTAGCGCAACGGTTTAGCACGCCCGAAGAGTTTGAACTGCTTCGGGACTTTGGATTCGGCGCGTATAGCGGCGTGCCCTATGCGGCTGAGTCACGCGGTCGCTTGCGCCTGCCGCGTGAATGGGAGGCACAGTCGCCTGCCGCTGTGGCGATGGGCTATGAAATGCTGGCCACGCCGCTGCAGATCGCGGTCGCCTATGCGGCGATTGCGAATGGTGGCGACCTGTTACAACCGCATCTCATCAAGAATATCGTTGATGCAAACGGCGTGGTCACGTACACGCAGGATCGACGCGTCGTACGTCGCGTCATATCCTCACAAACCGCACTTACGATGCGGACGATGTTGGAGTCGGTCGTCGACAGCGGCACATCAAGAGAGGCCGAACTCGCGACATTTGACGTTGGGGGCAAAAGCGGCACCGCGCGCCGCAGTGAGCGTGGTGGATATCTTGTTGGCGCTTACAACGCGACGTTCGCCGGCATCTTTCCGGCGCGCGCTCCGCAGTTCGTATTGGTCGCGCGCCTGATCGACCCAATCGGCAAGATTTATGGCGGTGTGGTGGCCGGTGCACTCGTGAACGGAATTTTGCAGGCCGCCCTCGCCACGCGTGATGTATCGTTGGATCGTGACGCGCTCTCGCGGCAGGCAAAGCCGCTACCGCTGCCCAAGCCGAAGTCCGAGCACGCGCGCGAAGTCGCCGCTCGGGACTCCGCGCGTTTCGATTCGTTGCGCGCACCCACGCCACCTGCGGCCGTTGCATTGCCGACGCCGGCCAACGTAGTGGTTGAACTACCGTTGCGCGCGCTCGCTGTTCGGAACAGCGTGGACAGCGGACGATTCGATCGCCTGCAAGTCATGCCCTCAGTGTACGGACTGGACTTACGACAAGCGGTGCGCACGTTGCACGCGGTAGGATTGCATGTCAAAGTCGTTAACGGAAAGCCTGGACAAACACGACCCGCTGCCGGTTCGCTCGTTCGTTCGGGAGCAACCGTTCTGCTCAAGTCGGCACGATGACTTCGCCTGCCGTACTTGTTGCGCACATAGTCGACGCGCTCGGCGACTCGGGTTTACTGGTATCGGTCAGCGCAAATCTGCCAGACACCATTGTTGATCTGGTTGACGACAGTCGACGCGCGTCGCTCGGTGCAGGGTTTGTCGCAGTACGTGGACATGTGCAGGATGGGCACGATTGGATCGATGCTGCGCGCGTTGCTGGCGCGAGTATGGCGATCGTCGAAGATGCAACGCAATCATCATTACCCTGCATTGTGGTGCGTGATGGACGACGCGCCGCAGCCGTTGCCGCTGCAGCGTTTCATAAATGGCCCGCGCACGCGCTCGCGATCGTCGGCGTCACCGGAACAAACGGCAAGACCACAACGGTCGGACTCATACGCCATCTGCTCGACACGCCGGAACAACCTGCTGCATCCATTGGCACGCTCGGCGTCTTGATCGGCAGCGCCGGAATACCGATAGACGGTGGCGATGGACTTACGACACCCGGCCCCGTTGAACTGCAGCGATTGTTGCGTCTGCTGGTCGATCAGGGTGTGCGCACAATCGCTATGGAAGTATCCTCGCACTCGCTCGATCAGCGCAGGGTCGATGGCATCGCGTTCGCCGCTGCCGTGTTTACCAATCTCACGCGCGATCATCTCGACTATCACGGCACGATGGAATTGTATCGTGCTGCAAAGTTGCGGTTGGTAGGATTGCTGGCGCGTGACGGCACGGCACTTTTTAATGCAGACGATGCGGCGTGGCGCGGTATCGTGAACGCGCCGCGGCAATGGACGTTCGGTGTCGACTCATTCGCCGATGTCTCGGCGCGCGATGTGACATATACGCAAAATGGGAGCCAGTTTTCGCTTGTGACCCCCAAAGGTGCTGCGGTCGTCTCATTGCCCCTTATTGGTGATTTCAACGTCGCTAATGCACTCGCGGCCACGTCGGCAGCGCTGGCGTTGGGCATGTCGCTCGCACATGTCGTATCGAAACTCGAGACCGCACCGCAAGTCCCTGGTCGACTGGAGCGACTGCGTAGCTCACCCACCGTGTTGCGAGACTACGCGCACACCCCAGATGCGCTTGATCGCGCCCTTCGTGCAGTGCGACCCTTCGCCGCAAACGCGGGTCAACTGATTGTCGTCTTTGGTTGTGGCGGCGATCGTGATCGTGGCAAACGCCCCGAGATGGGACGTATCGCCGAGATGTTGGCCGACGTGGCCATTGTCACCAGCGATAATCCACGCACCGAGAACCCTGATCGTATTCTCGATGATATTGAAGCCGGCATGTCGCGTCGCGATCATGCGCGCATCGAGGATCGACGCGAGGCGATTGCACATGCACTGTCCATCGCGATGCCGAGTGATGTGATACTGCTCGCGGGCAAGGGGCATGAGACGTATCAAATCCGCGGGACGACGTCATTTCCGTTTGATGAACGCGAAATTGTCGCTGCGCTCTTCCTCGATGCGCCAACGGCCGATGTGCAAGGAAGTCCGTGACCTCCACCACTCCTGCGGGGATTGCGTTCAACGCGGCGCTGCCGGTACTCCCCGACACGCCGCACGCGTACTGGACACTCGAACGCGTCGCACGCGCGCTCGGCACCGGGCCTCGTTCAACGGTCGCGGTGGGCGGTATCTCTACTGATACCCGCGCGATCAAACGCGGCGACGTGTTTGTCGCACTCAGCGGTGAGTGCTACAACGCGCACGATTTTCTCACGGTTGCTCGAGATGCCGGTGCCGCGGCGTGCGTGATCTCCGACGCGTCAGCCGCCGTTGGACTCGGGCTGCCAGTTTATATCGTGCCGGACACGCGGATCGCGTTGGGCCAACTCGCCACGGCGTGGAGACGGGCGTGGGGACGCAGTGTTATTGCGGTCGCCGGGTCGAACGGCAAAACGAGCACAAAAGAGTTGCTGAAGGCGGCGCTTGGTCAGACATTGGCGGTGCATGCAACGGTCGGTAATCTCAACAACGAAATCGGTGTGCCGCTGTCGTTGTTGGCTATACCGTCTGACGCAGAAATTGCGGTCATTGAATTGGGCACGAATAGTCCGGGCGAAATTGCGCGCTTACGCGCGATGACTGAGCCGGATGTGGCGGTGCTCACGTCGATCGGCGAAGAGCATCTTGAAGGCTTGACCGATCTGGCGGGAGTGCTGCGTGAAGAGGCCGACGTATTTGACGGCGTCACGCTGGCCATTGTACCGGCAGCGCATCCGGAGGTTGCAAAGGCCGCGCTAGGTCGCGCCCGCGCCATTGTGAGCGCAGGACTGGTAGACGCTGACGTGATGCCAAGTGCGTGGGGGCTCGATGCAGAAGGTCGACCATGGTTGGACGTCGAAGGTGTGCGCATCACGCTGCCGTTGCGTGGTGCGCATCAGGCAGCAAACGCGATGCTCGCGCTCGCCACGGCGCGTGCGTGTGGAGTCTCCATTGCTGACGCAGCGGCGGGCATGGCAACGATGCCGGTGCCG
>JANYFO010000328.1 GCA_025362635.1 Gemmatimonadaceae bacterium
ACCGCGGCGTCCTGACCGCGTCGCCGAAGCCATCCGGGAGCAGGTCGCGACTTTTCTGAATGAAGGCGCGAAGGATCCCCGGATTCGCGGATTTGTCACTGTCACCGCGGTCGACATGACGCGCGACCTACGGCATGCGACGGTATTTGTTAGCGTGATGGGTGATGATGAGGCCAAAAAGGCCACGTTTGAAGGACTGGCAAGTGTGGCTACCCATCTGCGCGGGCTACTCGGGAAATCGTTGCGTCTGCGCAATGCACCAGAAATCCTTTTTCGCGCAGACGAAAGCATCGCGCGCGCGTCGCGTATCGAACAGCTCCTCGCGCAGGTGCGCAATGAACGGGACACGACGGCGGATGTTGCGGTGGAGCTGCCTGAGCGCGCACCTCCCGTCGTCGACTAAGCGACGGCGACTCCGCACGCATGCAACGCGAACTGAATGGGCTGCTTTTTGTTGATAAGCCCATCGGCGTCACGTCACATGACGTGGTGGCTGTGGTGCGGCGTGCGGCGCGAGTCAAGCGCGTGGGGCACGCCGGCACACTAGATCCATTTGCAACCGGATTACTCGTGGTTGCTGTGGGCACGTACACTCGATTGTTGCCGTACATTGTCGGCGAGCCAAAAGTCTACGATACGTGCATACGTTTTGGCGCCGAAACTGATAGTGATGATTGCACGGGATCTGCCGTGGCAGTACGTCCGTCGCCAGCGTGGGACACCGCCGATGTCGATGGACTTTTGCGTGACGCAATCCAGTCACTCACCGGACAGATCGCACAAGTCCCGCCAGCGTACTCGGCGAAACATGTCGATGGAAAGCGCGCACATGCACTCGCGCGCGCGGGAAGTTTGGTAGTCCTCCCGCCCGTGAATGTTTCGGTGCACGCGTGGTCCGCGCTGCAGCGCGACGGCGATCAACTGCGCGCTCGCATCACATGCGGTGGCGGCACGTACGTCCGCGCGCTCGCGCGCGATCTCGGTCGCGCTATGAACAGTGCCGCGCACTGCGCCGAATTGCGACGTATCTCCAGCGGCCCGGCAAATGTGTCCCAGGCAGTGCCACTCGACGCGCTGTTGCCCGGGTCGGTAGATGATGGTCGGGTGCGCCTGCAGTCACCACTCGAAATCATGGGCGACGTCGCGCACGAAGTGCTCTCCGACGAAGGGCTGCGCGAGCTGGCGTTCGGTCGCGCCATCAAGGCAACGCGTCCCGGTGCGCGCGCTGCGCTGTTGCGGCGCGACACTTTAAGTGGCGCGTTAACGGTTGTGGGGATCGGCGAGCGAACACCCGCAGATCGATGGCAGCCAAAAATCGTACTGCTCGACAACGCGTCGTGACCGTCCACGCACTCAAACCGCAGCTCGGCCTGCCCATCGGAGATGCAGGTGCGGTGATTACCGTTGGGACGTTTGACGGGGTGCATCGTGGTCATCAAGACGTGCTCACACACCTTGTTCGTGTGGCGAAGGCGCACGGTCGACCGAGCGTCGTCGTCACCTTCGAACCGCATCCGCTCGAAATTGTCAGACCCGAATTTGCACCGCCGCTGTTGACGCTCTTAAATGAAAAACTCGAAATGTTTGTGCAATGTGGAGTGAATTACGTGGCAGTGCTGCCGTTCACACCGACGTTGGCCGCGTACGACGCAGAAGTGTTCGTCGATCAAATACTGCGCAAACGCTTCCGCCTTCGCGAGCTCTTGATTGGACATGATCACGGATTCGGTCGCGACCGACTTGGCGATAGCGACGTATTACGTCGACTCGGTCGCGTTCGCGGATTTGACGTCACCGTGCTTGATCCTGTCCACGGAGTTAACGGCCTCCCGATCTCATCCTCCGCGATTCGTCGAGCACTCGCTGAGGGCGTGCTCACTGACGCGATGGAAGGATTGGGCCGTTGGTACAGCGTGAGCGGAAAGGTCGTCGGCGGCGATCAACGCGGCCGATTGTTAGGCTATCCAACGCTCAATGTGCAACCGCCCGACTCGCGGAAGCTGCTACCCCCCGATGGAGTCTATGCCGTCCACGTACAGACACCACACGGTGCCTTCGGCGGCATGGTAAACTTGGGTCCGCGACCAACGTTCGATGACCACATCCGTCGCATTGAAGCGCACGTCTTTGACGCGACGCACGACTGGTATGGCGCCATTGTCCGCATTGATTTTGTCCGTCGACTCCGAGATACGCAGAGCTTCCCCGGACCCGACGCGTTGCGTGCGCAGTTGCACCGGGACGAACATGATGCACGAAGTGCACTGAAATAGGCGTCAATGTGGCCGGGTCTGCCTACCGCGAACGCTGCAGATTACCTAAGTTTGGAGGCTAGACGCATTTCGCGTCGCTTGCCCTGGTCGAGTAGTTGTAGCGATACGCCACTGACCGTGACACCTCGAACGGCGCAACGCCGCGCGTTTACCACCCCTGGCCACCGGAATCGATGGCGAACTTGAAGTACCGCGTCCTGCTCATTGTGGGACTTCTCGCAGCCTCCGTCTGGGCCCTCTTTCCGCGCACGGTCATCGAACGGGTGAAGCGCGATGGCGTCATCGTCTTCGATACGGTGCGACGCGTGCCGCTCAAGCGCGGATTAGATCTTCAAGG
>JANYFO010000396.1 GCA_025362635.1 Gemmatimonadaceae bacterium
AACCGCTGGCCGCGTTCAAAAACTCTAGCAAAATGGGAGACACCATCATGATCAAAGCCATGGGCTATGCCGCGCAACACTTGTACAGCCGCCTGAAGTGCTTCGAGTTCGAGCGCGAAGAGGCGGGCGCGAATGAGATCGAAATCGCGGTGCTCTACTGCGGCGTCTGCCACTCTGACGTCCATCAAGTGAAGAACGAGTGGTCGAACACCGTGTATCCGTGCGTGCCCGGCCACGAGGTCGTCGGCCGCGTGACGAAGGCCGGGCCGAGCGTGACCCGGCATGCGGTCGGCGACGTCGTCGGCGTCGGCTGCATGATCGAGAGCTGTCGTCACTGCGAACCCTGCCAGTCGGGCGACCAGAACTACTGCGAAGGGCCGAACAGCTGGCTCTCTACGTACAATGGTCCGATGGTGCCGGCCGCCATGGCGCCGGGCGGTGGCAATATGTACGGGCGCGACAATACCTACGGCGGCTATTCGAACGTACTCGTCGTCAACGAGGACTTCGCGCTCAAGATTCCAGCGAACCTGAAGCCCGAGGTGGCCGCCCCTATCCTCTGCGCGGGCGTCACCACGTACTCGCCAATGAAGCATTGGGGCGTGAAAGCCGGTGACAAGGTGGGCGTGGTCGGCTTTGGCGGTCTCGGTGACATGGCGGCCAAGATCGCCAAGGCGATGGGCGCAGACGTGACCATTTTCACCACCACCAAAGAAAAGCTCGACGAGGCAACGCGCCTTGGCATCAAGGGGGTGATGGACAGCGACCAGGATGCTTTGAAGGCGCTGAAGGGGAGCTTCGACTTCATCCTCTCCACCATCCCCCAGAAGCACGACGTCAATCCGTTCGTCGATCTCCTGAAGCGCGACCGCACGCTCGTCATCGTCGGGGCGCTGGAGCCGATGGCCGGCATCGATAACGCGCAGGTCGCTTTTCACCGCAAAAGCGTGGCAGGATCGTTGATCGGCAACCTCGCCGACACGCAGGAAGTGCTCGACTTCTGCGCCGAGCACGGCATCGGGCCGGATATCGAGATGATCGACATACAGGATGTGAACGACGCCTACAAGAAGGTCGAGAAGGGAGAGGTGCGCTTTCGCTACGTCATCGATATGCACTCGCTGAAGCGCGACGACAACGCCTGAAGCGACTCATGAGCTGTTCGAGCAATCGGCTCGCGAAAGCGCATTCTCAGCCGGTATCAGGTTCAGCATGGTGCCCTGCAGCACGCGCTGACCTTCTCCGGGCACATCGACTATCTCGGGGGCATGCCAACCGCGACGCCGATGCCAGTCAAGCTGTCAGAGAAGGCCGAGGACATTCGTGAAATCCTTCGCCAGGAGCAGGAGCATCTGATTGACCTGGCGACGGCGCTTGGGGAAGATCCACCGGATTTGTCTCGCCACTAACTGCTGGCAGCTCGCACGACTGACCAAATGTCGAGATCCTCCCTCGTCGCAGCACGGTGTACCGGAGGAAATTCGGAAGCGGTCGAGGGCGATCTGAACCGGGTTCTTGTATCTAGCTAATATCTAGGAGAGGATGTGCGCAACGAAACTGCGACTGACCAACGACGCCCGACACGCCACGAATCAAGCGCCCTGCCTGCTGGCGTTACCGCTCCGGATTTCGCTCTCAAGAGCACACCTGAGATGACGGTGAAGTTGAGCGACTTCCGCGGCCAACCTGTGGTGCTCGCGTTTTACCCGGCTGACTGGAGTGCGGTGTGTGGCGACCAGATGGCGCTCTACAACGAAATCCTTCCGGAGTTTCAGGAGCTGGGAGCTGAATTGCTCGGCATCTCGGTGGACGGCGTATGGTCCCACGCGGCCTTCGGCCGAGAGCGCAAGTTGCATTTTCCTCTCCTGGCCGACTTCGAACCGAAGGGAGCGGTGGCCCGCCTTTATGGCGTGTATCGCTCGGACGAAGGGTCCTCCGAGCGGGCGCTGTTCGTGATCAACGCGGAAGGCGTCATTCACTGGAGCTACGTTTCGCCTGTCGGTGTGAATCCGGGCGCTGCCGGAATCCTGTCGGCCCTTGAAGAACTCCACGAAAGAAAGGAGATCAAGTGAAAACTGACAGTATCCCAGGCTCAAACCTCACCCTTTCGATCGCCGAGCGCGATCACATTCAAGGGCCCATTGACGCCCCCAGCGCACTCATCGAGTACGGCGACTACGAATGCTCCTTCTGCGGTGACGTGTATCCCATCAT
Organism: Gemmatimonadaceae bacterium; assembly: GCA_025362635.1. Classification (GTDB taxonomy): domain Bacteria; phylum Gemmatimonadota; class Gemmatimonadetes; order Gemmatimonadales; family Gemmatimonadaceae; genus Gemmatimonas. Next base: position 2,215 of record JANYFO010000396.1, read on the forward strand.
CAAGGCGATTCAGGATCGTTTGGGTGACAACTTGTGCTTCGCCTTTCGCAACTTTCCGCTGGCTAATGTGCATCCGCACGCTGAGCACGCGGCCGAGGTCGCCGAAGCCGCCGCGGTGCGGGGAAAGTTCTGGGAAATGCATGACATGCTCTACCAGAACCAAGGCGCGCTCAACGATGAACACCTCGCAGAATACGCCACCGCCCTGGGTCTGGATGCACGTGGTTTGATCGCCGAGGTGCAGGCCGGTTCCCATACCGCGCGTGTCCGGGAGGATTTCAAAAGCGGAGTCAGGGGTGGGGTCAACGGCACGCCCACTTTCTTTATCAATGGCGTGCGTTATGACGGCGCACATGATCTGGATGCGCTACTCGCCGCAGTTACACAACCTTGAAGTTGTCGTGCAGTCAGGAGTACGCTCGGGATGTGCCGGCGCATGACGAATGAGCCGCATGGACGACTATCAACACGCAGTACTACATCTTGTTACTGCTCGATGTAGGCTTCGTCGTCGGCGGAACCGACCCACGAAGTGTGGCGGACTATGGCGCGTGGGGAGCGAACCCTGGGGGGGCGTTGATCGCATGGACGTCGCCAAGGCATTTCGTCGCGTGCCGTTCGAAATCCGCGCGCGTGCCACTCCGCTGTTTCGACGCGTTGCTCGGCAATTTTACGCCGTCTATCGCAAACATTTCGCGCCCGATTAATCCTTCCGCGTCACACACCGCGAGCACGCCGGCAAACGCCCGCGCGATCTCGTCGCTCCGCGTGCTGATGAAACGTGCGATCGTCGTGAAATGCGGCGCGTGATCGCCACACAGCGCCATGAACGTCACGTGTTCCTCGCACGCGCGTTCAATCGCGCGACTGGGCATAGAGCGCGGAAGGCTTCGGAACTACGGAATCACAGTTATTACTATGAACACGTTCGCAGGATACGGTACTCCACTAGCTTGGACATTGGTCGAGCCAATCTTCAGCGCGGCAGTTCGTCCATTACGTGAATCGGTACTCACAATTGTCGAATCGCCGCTTCGCCAAGTCCACGTTTGCTGCAGCTCCTGCGTTCCTCCACAGCTGAGTGCATGAGCCACAGGCGTAAACGATTCACCAACTCGAAGCGATTGTGACGTTGGCTCAACCCTTACTGTCAACGATGTGTCGCAGCCCGTTCCCTCAACGGCAGTGCAGCTGGCCTGAATGACTGCGAACAGCGTACATAGTGCCGAAGCAACCATGCGAAACGGCACACTTCGCATGCGGGTAGCACTCGCAGGTGCAAGACCTTCGTTCTCACCAATTTTCATTGACTCCTCAAGCGTAGAAGTCAATCGCGCGGACTCCTGTGCGAAGCGCGATTGACTGTTCTTGGAGACTAGTCGATGTTTGATCCAGAACGGCGTGCACAAATTCATTTGCAGTTATTGCTGTGACGTTGAACACGGAATATCGAAATCGGCGCGCGTGCCGCTGCGCGGCTTGGACGCATTGCTCGGCAGTGTCACCCCATCGATCGCAAACATCTCGCGCCCAATATTGCCGCTTCTCTCTTCCGTTGGCGAAGTCGCCGTGACTTAGCGAACACCGCGATTTGGCCCCGCTTGGTAGTTTTCGTCAACCCATTTGACCAAATTCGGCGACCCCAAACTAAATCCATATGCGACCGAAACTCACACGTTCAATGTTCTTAATCACTGCGGTTGTCAGCGCCGGCGCACTAACCGGCGTGTCGGCGTCCCCACTGACTGCGCAAGCACCCGCCTACTTCACGTCGCTGAGCGTCCCGCCGCCGACCGTTGGCACCTGCCTTGAGCCGGCCCAAGGGACCGTTCGCGCGACCAGCGTCCAACGTGCGCCCCGCCTAGTGATAACGAGTCGTACGCCTAGCGCACGAAGAGAGCTGTCACTCAGGCGCGACTCTACAGGAGTGGTGGTCGGTTTCACCGAGACGGTCCACGTGTCGAACGGACGGTCGGCGAGCACAGGGGAGACGGTTGTTGCCGCACTGCGTTCGGACGGACGGATTATTGGGTACGTGATGCGTACGAAGGTTGCGCTGTCGGAGAGCCGCGTGCTCGCGTTTGACTCGGCCTCGCTTCAACGTATGCGCGACAACGCGCAGTCGTCGTCGACTCAGGCCGAACTGGACACGCTCGGTCAGCGCCGGGTCCGCGTCCTTGCTACCTGGTTGTCCACGCGGTGTCCTGGCTGAGGTCTAACGTTTCGCTGCTGCCGACAGCGGCGGTGGGGCACGCCGTGTAACTACGACGTTGGCGCACCTTTGTTCACGGCTTTTTTAACGGCCGCTGCAGCAGAGCGCAGCGTTAGACGTACAATCTCACCGTCCGAATGCCAGAAGATTGGTCACGTGCCGAGGTGGAAGCCGCCGTTGCCGACTATCTCGTGATGCTGCGCTTCGAGCGTGCTGGCATCCCGTTTAACAAGTCGGAGCATCGACGCGCCCTGTCACAGCTCCTCAGAAATCGCACGGACGGCTCGATCGAACGCAAGCATCAGAACATCAGCGCCGTGCTTCTCGCCCTCCGGATTCCATACATCAAGGGCTACAAGCCACTTAGCAACTTCCAGCAGCTTCTCTTTGACGTCGTTTCAGCCCAAGTAGACGGCGCGGTTGATCTTCTAGCCACGTTGGAGCTCGAGGCGAACGCACCGGCGCAAATCCCTTCCTTCGACGACATTCTTTCCACACTGGTTCCGGTTCCGGTGCCCGCTGGCGGCCCTCGCGTTTCATACTACGATCGTGTGCGTGCTGGACCGCGCATCAGACGCGGCGTGGACTACCTGGCGATGGACGCCTCTAACCGTTCACTCGGCGATGCCGGCGAGGAGTATGTCGTTCGGTTCGAGCAGGCGCGCCTTGTCGCCGCACGGGAAGATCGGCTGGCGAGCAACGTGCGGCGCATTTCAAGCACGATCGGCGACGGCGCCGGGTTCGACGTACTTTCATTTGATTCGGAGAGCCGGGAACGCATCATCGAAGTGAAGACCACGGCGTACGGTCCAGCAACTCCGTTCTTTGTTACGCGCAACGAGGTAGCCGTCTCGCGGGAGCGTGCACACGAGTACTTCGTGTATCGCGTATTCGACTTTCGTAGACGGGCACGCCTGTTTCAGGTAAGAGGTCAAATCGACGGCGCGTTTTCGCTGGAACCAGTTCAGTATCTGGCAAACCTGCGTGACGTCTAACAGTGGGTTGCAGCAGGCGAATCGATCTGTATGTGAGAAATGTCTGATCTTGTGTTCGCGCTGCGTTCGCAGCGGCAATTTGTGCGCGCGTGCACACGTACCGCTTACGGTGTTTACGCGGCGTAGCCCGCGTGCGCGAGTTTTCTAATGTTGTGCACGAGACAAAAGAGCTTCGATTGTCCATCGACGTTCGTGCGACCGCGCAGCGTGAAGCGATCGAGCCGTTTGTTGTGTCGCACATTTGCAAAAACCGGCTCGACCGTCGCAAATCGTCGTCCATATTGCGCTCGTCCATATTGCGCTCGTCCGCTCGTCGAATCGATGCGCGCTTTCATGCGCATCGTGTGCGTTTCGCGCGGCTGGAGAGTGCCGGGTTCGACGCGGCCACGGAAAACGGCGACGGTGCGCACATCGATGGTGTCTGGTGTGCGCAAACACTGCGCGCGCAGTGTGCACGGCACGCAGTCGCGTTTCGCGCCGCGAACATGTTCGCCGACGTAGTCCTTCGTCACGCACGATTCCCCCTGGCGATAGCGCGACTTCCCCGCAGGATACGTGCACGTGCGCGCGTCCGCATCGTAGACGAAGTCGTCCGGTGTGACGTGCGGTGACGATGCGGTCGCAGCTTTCGATGTGTCGTGCAGCGGATTCGGCAGCACTATATGGCGCGCTTGCGTCGCAAACCGTGCATCGCACTGACGCATGTCGCTGTCCGCGATCAGCGCCGGCACGCGCAGCGCGGCGTGCTGTTCAAAATTCGCGTCGGAATGATAGCATCGCAGTGATCAGTGTGTCGCTCGCGCGGAGCGATGGTACCGACGTAATCATCAACAGCAGCAATTCTTGCGCTGACCCGATGTAGTTCTGAAAGACGACACACACTTGCGCGCCAAAGATGGTGCCATGCTCGGCCACTGCTGCGAGAACCGGCCGTGGCTCGTGTCGTTACTCGATCGCCAGACGTTAGCCGAGGATCAGGTCGTGATCGCGCTCGGCGTCGCTGCATCCCCTCGGCGTGCATGAAGCACTGCGTCACAGTTTCAATACGACGAATCTGATCGAAAATGTGATAGCGCAATTCAAACGCAAAATGCAACGCGTCGATCATTCGCGCCTCGGTGAACTGCAGCGACGCCGGCCTGCGGCCACACTTTTGCAGTCGGGCAGCACTTTCGGCGCGTGCGCGGCTTCAAACACTTAACGTTACGTCAGACCGCATGGACCAACTAACTGTAAAGCTCCATTACCACTGCGTACGCAGCACTTCTCCTGCACTCAACAGAATTTCAACGAACTGCGGGACACACCGATGGAGCTTTCCTTGCTAGCACACGCGAGCACGTCGGATTCGCGCACGCCGTTTCGACTCATCACGTTGGGCCGCACTGCGCTGATTACGCCAGCCGGAGAGGACGCCGATCTGGGCCGCCGGCGGCGTAAGCTGGCCTTGCTCGCCGTTCTTGCGCTAGCGAGTGAACCGCTCACGCGAGATGAGCTCGCACAAATGTTCTGGGGCGATGAGGAGCCCGAGCGGGCTCGCCACTCTCTCAGCGATGCATTGTCACATCTGCGACGTGTCCTTGGCCGCGATGTCATTTCGGGGCGCAGCGCTTTTGTCGAGCTGCGTGCTGAAGGTGTCCTCAGCATCGACGTGCTTGATCTCGACGCCGCGTTTGCACGTCGAGCATTCGCCGAGGTGAAGGCCCTTTACGGTGGCGTGTTCCTCGACAACGTCATCGTCGAGGGATCACCGAAATTTGAAGCGTGGGTTGTCGCCACGCGCGAGCGTTACGCCGCGTTGGTGGCGCGTGCAACCAGCGTTGAGACGTCAACCGTTCACACGAGCGAAACAGCAACCGTTCTCGCGAGCGCGAAACTCCTCGGCAGCGGTAAGCCGCGCAAAATCGCCATATCGCTGGCGGGTGCCGCTGCTGCAGCAGTTGCGATATTCGCCATCACCGTTCCTTCCGGCGCCAGCGCGCCGCGTGCGACAACGGTTCCCGTGGTTGCGATCACCGATGTGTGGACGGATCCTGCCGACACCTCGCTTGCGTGGCTCAGCGACGGGCTCCAGCAGATGATTGCGGCAAACATCAGTCGTGTTTCATCCGCCGGCATTGTTGCGCCCGCGGTGGTGCGAGAGTTCGCGACTGGACAAACGCGCACCGATTCATTGCTCACAGCAGAACGCGTCGCACGCGCACATCGTCTTGGTGCGGGATGGGCCGCAAGCGCGGTGGTGACGCGTCAAAATGCGGATTACGTGGTTCGCATGACGCTGCGCGACGCAATGCACCAGAGCGTTGACCGACACTACGACCTGCGCGGCGGCGACATTGTCGCGCTCGCAGATGAGGCGTCGGCAAAACTTCTCGCGCTACTCGACGTCGATCCACACGGACCGCACTTGTCTGACATCGAAACGTCGAACACGGGGGCCTATCGTCATTTCATCGAGAGCCAGCGGTACCACGCCGAGGGAAATCTTGTTGAGGAGACCCGTGAATTGGATGCTGCAATCGCGGCTGATTCGGGTTTCACGAGTGCAATTGCGGCAAGAATTTCGAGCGCCTCTGGGGCGACATACGAGCGCCTCAAGATGCTATTCGTTCACGCGCGCCCGCGCATGTCGGAGTGGGACCGCATCAGCGAAGCGACAGATCAGGCATTCCTGAATGGCGATCCACAGCATGCAGAACAGCTCGCACGACAGCGCCTCGCGAACTATCCACGCGACCCACGGGCCATCAGAATGCTCGCGGAGATCTACGTGGCGCATGGCGCGTACGCACGGGCGGAGTCGACGTACCTAAAACTGGTTTCGCTTGATTCGGCGGCGGCGGACAACAGCGTACCGTGCTGGATGTGCGACGCGTACGCGGGACTCGTCACCGTCCGACAACTCCAAGGCGATCAAGTTGGCGTGCTGCGAGCAGCGCGTCGTTGGATTGCGCTCCGACCGTCGTACGCGGCAGCATGGCTTTCATACGCTGATGCGTTGAGCCTAAGCGGCGACTTCCGCGCGGCAGAAACTGCGGTTGCGCGATACCGCGAACTCGCAGGCAACCGGAACGGGTTTGATGCGTTCACTGGGCGCATTCTTCTGACGGAGCGCCGACTGGATGACGCCGAGGCCTACGCGAGGAAGTTTCTCGTGTCGGATCGGACTGGCGATGCGCGCGATCTGCTGGAATGCGTGTTGAGAGAACGCGGACAGTTTCGCTTGGCAATAGAACAATTCGAGCAGCACATGCCAGAGCCAGGCAGCGGATTAGCATTGGTATATGCGCACACCGTTGCCACCGTTGGCGGAATCGGAAAAGCGCGTCAACTGTTTGAAGCCGCTGGTTGGCACCCAACCCATGATGCCGACCTGTTGCACAACTACGGCATTTTTGCGCGCGGCTTCAGTTGGAATCACGCACTCGAAGCGGATGCATTGCGAGACCGCGCGGACACGACACTTTTGCGCGCGCTGGCCGACAGCATTGAGCGAATTGGCGCTGCAAGTTATTACGCCCGTGACTGGACCACGTTTGATCATGTGCGCGGGCTGATTGACGAACGCGCCGGACGATATGCGGAGGCCAAGGCGCACTTCACCGCCGCACTCGCGCGCGTTCCCGGCTGGACACGGACCAACATTGAGCTTGCCAAAGTCGATCTCGCGCTGGGGCAACCGGACAGTGCGATTGCTGTACTCCGTCAGGCACTCCATCAATCGCCCGACGCAATGGGACGCTATGCGCCGCGCTCCGACATCGATTATCACCTCGCCGTTGCCTTCGCAAAAGCAGGACAACCCGACAGCGCGCGAATGTACGCAACGTTTGTTCGGTCGGCGTGGGCCGCGGCCGATCCTCAATTCAGGAAACTTCTGATTGCGTTACCGTAATTGGCCGTTCGTGATGTGTTGGTCCAGTGCATCAACAGTGTCGGAACGTATCCGCACGTTGTTATCTCAACACGCGATGCCACGACCTCAACACACCTCAACATGATGTGGCGTCAGTCGTTGCAGCGTCCACATAATCGAGTGTTACGAACGCAATCAACACGTTACTGCGTAAGGCTTTAACGGAATTTAAAGTGTTTCCGTGATGGACTCTTAATTGCACTCGCGCACCTGCAGACTTGCACGGCGTTTGTCGTGCAAAGTGTGCGGCGCACGCGCACGTCACAGACCAACCATCAAGGAATCGCCGATGTATCGTATTCAGAATTGCCTGCCACAGTTCTCCACCATCGCGGGCGTTGCGGTCGCAGTATTGAGCATTGCACTGCCCGAGCGCGGTGGAGCGCAGGTGTACACCAATAATTTTCAGGCAGTCGGTTCTGAGGCCAATGGGCTCGCAGCATCCGGAACGTTGAGCACGCTGGGCCGAGTGTCGCTGCCGACAGATGCCGGTGGGATCAATAGTGCGAATCAGTCGATGTGGCTCGGAAAGATCGGTT
>JANYFO010000403.1 GCA_025362635.1 Gemmatimonadaceae bacterium
GGAACCCGCTGGCGGCCACGGCGGCGGCGGCGGTGGTGGTGGCATGGGCGGCATGTACTAGTCGCACCAATCGCACTTGCAAAACACAACGGGCGCCCAGTGATGGGCGCCCGTTGTCATTTTCGCCGTGTCTACTCGTGCAGAGGCTTTTCCGCCGACGTTGGTCCGGTCACTTGCGCCCGCAACTCGCGAGCCTTGTCCTCGCCATCAATGCCGCTCACGAGCTCCTTCAACAAACCATCGTGAAGGTCGTACACAAGTCCGTGCAAAATGGGGCGGCGGCCGCGTGCCCATGCGCGTTGCACAATTGGCGTACGCGAAAGTTGAAAAACCTGCTCGATCACGTTGAGTTCGACGAGCCGATGCAATCGCGCTGCGTCGTCCGCAAGTTGGTCGAGTTCCGTCATATGCCAACGATAGACGTCGCGCACCACGTGTAACCAATGATCCACGACGCCATGCTGTGCCGGCATCATCGCTGCTTTCACACCACCGCAGCCGTAATGTCCGCAAATAAGCACGTGTTTAACATCGAGTAATTCGACGGCGTATTCCAACGCCGACAACATGCTTAAATCGTTGGGATGTGCCTGGTTCGCGATGTTCCGATGGGTAAACATCTCACCCGGTTTTGAGCCGGTGAGCATCTCCGTAGGCACGCGCGAATCGCAACAGCCGATAAATAAGAAATGCGGCTCCTGACCAGCAACGCGTCGCTCAAAATACGTCGGGTCGGCGCGCCGAATATTTTCCGCCCACGCGCGGTTGTTCTCGAACAGTTCGTCGTAGCTCTGCATGAATCAGTGCTGGTGGGTTGGAGTGGTCGCCGCTGCTGGAATATTGACGAGGCGATAGTCAATGTGCCGCAGCTTAGCCGTTTGCGAAAATTCGTGGAGTTGCTCGAGCACGTCGTAATCGAAGCGCGTCGTGTCGGCGCCATCAATCTCGACGCGGCATCCATCAGGCAACGCATTCAACGTGCGCTCAATATTCGCCTTAGCAAGGAAGGTCGCTTGGTTGGGGAGTTGATATCGGGTCAGCACGGCACCATGCAAGCTCACCACCTTCAACGCGGGTTGACGGAGATATTCCGCGAGAATGAAGAAGAGCGCGATGGCCAGTCCAATTCCAATCCCAACCAAGAGATCAGTTGTCACGATTGCTACCACCGTGACCACAAACGGAATGAACTGCGACCAGCCGAGTTTCCACGACGTTCGAAACAGTGAAGGTGAGGCCAGTTTAAACCCCGTGTGCAACAACATTGCGGCAAGTGCAGCGAGTGGAATCAGGTTCAACAGACCGGGAATCACCAGCACAAATCCCATCAGCATCACGCCATGCAACACCGCTGACCAACGCGTGCGCGCCCCGGCGTCGATATTAGCCGCGCTACGCACCACCACGCCGGTCACCGGAAGCCCACCCAACAATCCCGCGAGCGTGTTCCCAACACCCTGAGCAAGCAACTCTCGATTCGTATCCGACTCTCGCTTGTACGGATCCATCTTGTCGGTCGCTTCAAGGCTTAACAGCGTCTCCAAGCTCGCAACAATCGCGATCGTGATCCCTAGTCGCCACGTCTTAGATGACGCCAGAGCGTGGAAATCCGGTACGGTGAAGAAGGTCAACCAATCGCGTGCGCTCTCCGCCAACGGAAGCTGCACAAGATGAGTTGCGCGAATCGCCAACGATGGCCAGAGCGCGCCAAACACAGCGTTCGCCCCAATACCGAGGAGCACAACGACCAAGGGTGCTGGTACTATTTTTAGCTTCTTAAATGCTGGACGATTCCACAGCACGAGCACAAGCAGTGCTAAAACCGCGATGATGACGGCGCCTATTTGGACCTGGTGCATCATGTGCGACAACGCCGAAAATGTATTCTCCGCATTCCGTTGCACGAACGCTTCGTCACCTTCGAAGTTCGCGTCGTATCCGAAAGCGTGCGGCAACTGTTTAAGGATAAGAATGATGCCGATTGAGGCCAACATCCCTTTGATCACCGCACTCGGGATGTAGTAGCCGATCACACCAGCGCGCAGAAGGCTGAAGACGATTTGCAACACACCGCCAATGAGCACTGCAGCAAGAAAGGCTTGAAATGAACCGACCGTCGCGATTCCAGTGAACACGATGCCGGTCAGACCAGCCGCGGGCCCGCTGACCATCAACTGTGAGTTCGACAATAGACCAACGACGATCCCTCCAATAACCCCCGATACAATACCGGAAAGGAGGGGCGCACCGGACGCGAGTGCGATGCCGAGGCAAAGCGGCAGCGCGACCAACACGACGACGAGCGACGCGGGCAAATCGCTGCGCCAACTTTCTCGCAGTGACGGGGACGACGAATGGCTGTCAGTCATTACCTGTGGTGTAACGGGGGCGGGATGCGAGCCGAGTGCGCGCGAAGCTGGACCGCGAGAACGATATCCCACGGACCAACGACGGCGACACCGCAAGAATACGGAGGCGTCCCGTTAAAACCCCAAGAGAAGCTGCACGGGAGCGGACGTGTTCAGACTGCTCGTTCCTTGCGGTCCACAGGCCCGTGTCTGATGCGCCGCCCAGAGCGCATCGCGACGCCAGCCGGAGCGTCGCAGTGCATCGCGAGTGCGCGAGAGTGCATGCGCCGGCGTGTTGTTCGTTTCGCTTAAATGCGCGAGCATGATGCCGCGCAGCCCCCGATGCGCGCACGCACTCACAAACGCTGCTGCCGCGCCGTTCGACAAATGCCCCAACGCGCCGCTGATGCGCTGCTTGAGACTCCAAGGATAGGGACCATCCGCGAGCAGGCGCTCATCATGATTCGATTCCACGATAAGGAAGTCGAGTCGACGAAACGCGTCGGGCAACGCGGACGGCACATGTCCGAGATCCAGCGCAATACCCACGCGCTCACCACTTCGTTCGTCCTCGAGCACCAACGCGGTACACTCGCGCGCATCATGGGGCACAACGGTAGCACGAATGTCAAACCCGGCTGTTTTCGTGCTGCGATCAAGCGCGAGCAACGTCGCGCCAAGCGGGCACCCGGCGGTCGATTCCGCCAACGCCGACAGGGTACCTCGTGAGGCGAATAGGGGCCATCCCCATTTGCGACATGCCTGAGCCGCGCCGCTTGCATGGTCCGTATGTTCGTGCGTGAGCACGAGCGCCGAGATCTGCGACGGGTGTTTCCCAATCGCGTGGAGTCGTTTGGCCAACGTGCGAACACCAAATCCAGCATCCACAAGCACACACGTCTCTGCGCCTTCTATCAAAATCGCATTGCCGCGACTCCCACTGCCCAAGACGGTAACGCGAAGCATGACGCAGCTAGCGCGCGAACCAGCGCGCGTTCGCGATGGCAAACGCATACACGTGTGTGAGATGCGCACGTTGCGCCGCATCCATCGTTACGG